>JAJRUK010000019.1 GCA_024277835.1 Planctomycetota bacterium
CCTCTTTGAAAAAGCTGAAATGATCGGCGATACCACCGTCGTCATCGGCGAAGTCCCCGCTGCAAACGCCGACGCGCTTCGCGGCGCGATCGACTGGGTCCGCAACAAGACAGAGTCCTCGGCTGTCCTTCTGGCCACATCCAACGAAGGCAAAGTCGTCCTCATCGCCGGCATGAGCAAAGCGGTCGTCAAAAAGGGAATCAAAGCAGGCGACCTCATCAAAGAAATCTGCCCCATCGTCGGCGGAAAAGGCGGAGGCCGACCAGACATGGCCCAGGGCGGCGGCAGCGAACCTGGCAAAATCGCCGATGCCATCGAAGCGGGCAAGGCGTGGATCGCAACGAAACTAGCGTAGACGTAGGTCGGGTCATCGACCCCGGCATCCGCCTGCTCAATCTTCGTTTCGCGATCAACCGGTGCATTTGCGCACGATGTCGATCGCACAATCAATATCATCGCTTGAAACATTGAGATGCGTCACCGCGCGGATGCGCTGCGGACCGGTCGCGATCATCCAGACGCCTGCGTCTTTAAGTTTTGACGCGAATTCGGCAGCAGTTCCGAGTTTCGAATCAACATCGGAGTACAGAATGTTCGTCTCAATCCCATCGAGGTCGATCGAAAGACCCGGCATTTCTGCAAGCGCGACGGCAAGCGTCTTCGCGTTCGCATGATCGTCAGAAAGCCGATCGACGTGGTTTTCAAGCGCATACAACGCGCCGGCCGCGATAATCCCCCCCTGCCGCATCCCCCCGCCGAACATCTTCCGAAAACGATGCACGCGGCCGATCGTTTCGGTCGTGCTCGCAACAGCGGACCCCACGGGCGCACCGAGTCCCTTGGAAAAGCAGATCGAGACGGTATCGAAGTACTTCGTATACGCTGTAGGTTTGTGGCCCGTTGCGGCGCAGGCGTTCATCAGTCGCGCACCGTCGAG
Organism: Planctomycetota bacterium; assembly: GCA_024277835.1. Classification (GTDB taxonomy): domain Bacteria; phylum Planctomycetota; class Phycisphaerae; order UBA1845; family UBA1845; genus JAJRUK01. Next base: position 938 of record JAJRUK010000019.1, read on the forward strand.
GTGCATCTTCAACCCGTGCTCATCGGCCACTTTGCGAATGTCGGCAATCGCGTCGATCGACCAGCAAGTCCCGCCGCCACGATTGTGCGTGTTCTCAATCACGATGAGCGATGATTGCGGAAAGTGCGAGTCCTTCGGGCGAAGGGCTGCCCGAACCGCGTCCGCATTGAAAAACCCGCGATGCCCCGATAGCAACCGAAGCGAGCAACCGGAAAGCGCCGCCGGCGCGCCCGCTTCGTAGTGGAAGATGTGATTATCTTCGTGTGTGATAATCTCATCGCCCGGCTGAGTCTGCGCGCGAATCGCGGTCTGATTCGCCATCGACCCCGATGGAACGTAGATCGCCGCCTCCTTACCGAGCAACTCCGCGACCGTCTCCTGGAGCCGGTTGATCGTCGGATCACCCGCGAACACGTCGTCGCCTACCTCGGCGCTGGCCATCGCTTCTCGCATGGCGGGAGTCGGTTTCGTGACAGTATCACTTCGCAAGTCGATGGGTTGCATAACGTTTGTTCCTATCTAAGTCCTTTTCCTAGCGACTCGCCATCGTACGAGACACGAAGCATAGGCGTCAAACGAGCGCGATGAGATTCGACAAGTCGGACTTCAGTTGTGTGGGAGAGATCGGGATGCTAGACTTCGGTCCTAATAGTCTTGTGGCGACGCGAGGGCCAGTCCTCGATCGCCGGACGCGACCTTTCAGGTTCATTGGGCGGCGACTCCTCATGGATGTACGTTGGATTCTCGGCGGGTCCGTCTTGTTGCAGGTGGCCGCCGCCATTCTCGCGCTTCGACTTATCAAGATCACCGGTCGGCGCGTGGCGTGGGTCCTGATTGCCTCAGCGATCGCCCTGATGACCGTTCGACGCGCGTTCTCGCTGTATTCTCTCATATCGGGCAACGCCTCAGTAGCGCACAACGTCGAGGCAGAACTCATCGCGCTCGCGATTTCGATCCTGATGTTGATGGGCGTCGCATTGATCGCGCCGATGTTCCGCGCCATGCAACGATCCGAGCTTGCGCTGCGCGATGCCCGTGATACACTCGAAGAGCACGTCCGCGAGCGCACGGATGAGCTTACGCGTGCCAACGAATCGTTAGCTCAACAGATTGCAAGACGCGCCAAGGTGGAAAGCGAACTTCGCACAAGCGAAGAGCGTTTCCGCACGGTGAACGAAACGATCGCGGCGGCCGTCTTCATCTACCGCGGAACCAACCTCATCGAGGTGAATCCGGCGGCATGCGCGATGACCGGTTATTCTCGAGACGAGCTTCTGAAAATGCACTTCTGGGATGTATTGCACCCGGACTTTCAGAACTTGGCGAAGAAAAGAGGGTTCGCACGGCAGGCGGGCGAGGACGTCCCCAATAGTTACGAAGTCAAGCTCCGTTGCAAAAGCGGAGAAGACCGTTGGATCACGTTTTCTGCCGGACTGATCGATTATCAGGGCGAGCCAGCGACAATCGGTACAGCCTACGACGTCTCTCGGCTAAAGCGCGTCGAGCATGCGCTTCGTGAAGCCGACGCCCATCAGCGATTGATCCTCCAAACCGTCCCCATGGCGATTTACACGGCTGAGCCATCGAACGGTCAATTCGTCGTGTGGATGAGCGAGCAGGTCCAGCAGATCACGGGATTCCCCCCGGACCGCTTTCTTCAGCGAGACGGGTTCTGGGCGTCGAGAGTTCATCCAGACGATGCAGAGCTTGTCTTGGGCTTTTTTGAGCGCCTTCCCGAAACCGAAGTGGCTGTGTTTGAATATCGGTGGCTCTGCGCGAACGGCGAGTACCGCTGGTTTCTCGAACACCCGACGTTCCTGCGCGACGAAAAGGGCGAGCCGTCCGAAATCATTGGAACGTGGCTGGACATCAACGAACGCAAGCTGGCGGAAGAAGCGCTTGTCCAAAGCGAACAGCGTATCCAGGCGATCATCAACAACACGACGGCCGTCGTTTACATGAAGGACGTCAATGGTAAGTACCTCTTGATCAACAGACGATACGCTGAACTCTTCGATGTGGATTACGAACACGCCATCGGAAAAACCGACTATGACTTCCACCCCGCTCCCGTCGCGGACGCTTTCCGCGAAAACGATCGCAATGTGCTCAAACGAAACAAGCCCACCGAATTCGAAGAGGTCGCTCCCCATATCGACGGCGACCACATCTACCTATCGTTGAAATTTCCGATCTATGACGCAAACGGTATCCAGTCCGGCATTTGCGGTATCTCCACGGACATCACCGAACGAAAGCAGTTCGAGGCAGACCTTCGGGAAGCCAAGGAAGAAGCAGAGGCGGCGAACATTGCCAAGAGTCGCTTCCTCGCCAACATCAGTCACGAAATCCGAACACCCATCACAGCGATGCTGGGGGCTGCAGAGCAAATGCAATCCGCCGACCTTGAGGAGCAAACGCGTCTACGACGATCGGACATGATTTTGAGAAACGGGCGTCACCTGCTGGCACTGGTCAACGATCTACTGGATGTGTCTCGCCTGGAGGCAGGAAAGCTTCACATACGACGGGCGAACTGTTCATTGCTGGAAATCCTCACGGACGTGATCGCGATTACCAGAATGTCCGACGTGCCCGCGGACTTGGAATTCAAGGTGCTTTTTGAAACGGATATTCCCGAGACCATCCACACCGACCGCACTCGCTTGACACAGGCGATCGCCAACATCGTTAGCAACGCCCGGAAATTCACGACGCGGGGGCATGTTCACGTTCGTGTTGCGGTCAGCAAAACCGGCGATGAGCCTCGGCTGACGATCGCCGTCGAAGACACAGGTCCGGGGATCGCCGACGCAGATCGCCAACACATTTTCGACGTGTTCACGCAGGGCCACGCGCCACCACAGCGATTGCTGACCGGCGCGGGCGTTGGCCTTTCGCTCTCGAAGTGGATCGCCGAACAGCTCGGCGGTTCTCTGATTCTTCAAAGCACCAGTAGCGAGGGCAGCGTGTTCGTGCTTTCCGTTGCGACTGGCGATTCGCGCGGATCGACGTGGATCGATCGCGAGGAGGCTGCGCAGCGCCTCGACGAAGGCATGCCGCTGGTCGCGCGAGAGCTTCCCGAGCTTCGCGGGCGCGTCCTGCTCGCCGAAGACGTCG
>JAJRUK010000307.1 GCA_024277835.1 Planctomycetota bacterium
CTCCAGCGTGCGCACAATTATTAGCCCCTTTGGCGTAATCACCCCGCCCTTACGTAACGAGTGTAGGGGTGGTGGTAGCGGTAATCAAGGCGGTCGCCCGGCGTTTCCGTCGCTGTTTGTCGCGACGGTCGGAAATCGGGCGGGTTTACCGGGTGGTCGCTGGTCGGTAAAGTCCATCCGCGACACGAAGACCGAGGTTCCAGGGATTCGGGGGCCTGGAAAGAGGGGCGACAAGGAGGGCGATGCCAAAACAGTGGATTATCCAAACACCTTCGACCGATCGGGATGCTTTCGCTTCGCGATGGGGGGTTCCTGCGCTGGTCGCTCAGCTTTTGATCAATCGTGGCGTCGATCCAGAGTCGCAAAGCGGGGCATTTCTTTCACCGCAATTGAAAGACCTGCATCCGCCGTCCGAGCTACCCGGAGCAACGAACGCCGCCGAGGTGATCGTGGCTGCGATTCGCGGCGGGAAGAAAATCGTCCTCTACGGCGATTACGATGTGGACGGGACGACGGGCGTTGCGATTTTGTGGCACATGCTTCAACTCGCGGAGGCCAAGGTCTCGTTCTACGTCCCCCATCGCGTTTCGGAGGGCTATGGGCTGAATGTCGAGGCCGTTCGCGGTCTTGCCGAGGACGGGGCGGATCTTGTGATCTCGATCGATTGCGGCATTCGAGCGGTCGAGGTCGCCAAAGAACTCGCGACCCTTGGGGTTGATTTTATCGTCACCGACCATCATCAACCAGGTCCGGCGCTCCCGCAAGCGTCAGCCATCGTTCATCCGACCGCCATTGGCAGCAGTCCCAACGGCGACCTATGCGGTGCGGGCGTTGCGTTCAAGCTAGCGTGGGCGATTGCGCAAAAAGTATCCGGGTCCGATCGCGTCAATCCCGCTTTTCGAGAACTGTTGCAGCATCTTCTTCCGCTTGCCGCGTTGGGGACGATTGCGGACGTCGTTTCGCTGGTCGGGGAGAATCGCATCATCGCGCGTCATGGGTTGGCAAATCTGCCGACGTGTGCGATCCCGGGCGTGAAGGCGTTGATGGAGTCCGCCGGTCTGAGCGGGACAAAGGTGAGCGGGTACGATGTCGGGTTCAAAATCGGTCCGCGCATTAACGCCGCCGGTCGCATGGGGCACGCTCGGTTGGCGGTTGAGCTTCTCACGCGCGCCGACACGGATCGCGCGAGGGAAATTGCGATTTACCTCGAAGGGCATAACAAGTCGCGTCAATCGACCGAACGAAAAATTTCCAAACAAGCGCGAGAAATGGTCGATGGCGCCGACCTTGCCAGCGACGCGAGGCGCGCGATCGTGCTGGCGGGTGAAGATTGGCACGCGGGGGTGATTGGGATCGTGGCTGCGCGAATGGTGGATCGGTATCACCGTCCGACGGTCGTTTTTTCGATCAACGGCGACGAAGCACAGGGCAGTGCGCGAGGGATTGCGCACTTCGACCTCGCCCAGGCGTTTTCGACGTGCGGGGATCACCTGATCGGGCATGGCGGACATGCGATGGCTGCGGGGTGTCGGATTCGGGCTGAGGACATTCCTGCTTTTAGCGAGGCCTTTGTTGATCTGGCCAACAAACGCTTAACGCACAACGATTTGATACCCAAGGTGAAAATCGATTCGGAGGTCGACCTCGCCGAACTAACGCTTTCGACAACGGAGGCGATTGTCGGGCTTGGTCCGTTTGGGACCGGGAATCCCCGACCAAAGTTTTCGACCGATTGGGTTGAGCTTGCGGAAGAACCTCGCCGCGTTGGTCGAAGTCAGGAACATCTGCTGGTATCGTTTCGGCAAAACGGAACGCGCATGCGCGGGATCGGGTTTGGTCAGGCTGCCAACTTCGAGGACATCAAAGAACACCGGCGGTGTCGTGTCGCGTTTGAGCCGATCGTCAATGATTTTCGCGGTCGGCGGTCAGTGGAAATGCAGATCATCGACTTGCAGTTTCCCCAGTAGCAGACTGTTGAAAAACGAAGTTTTTCTATGTGGCACCGGTTTGTAACCGGTGCAAGACGTTGGAACAAAAGATATCGCACCGGTTACAAACCGGTGCCACACTTATTCAACAGACTGAAAGTGTCTATTGGGGTTGCGTCGTCACTTGTCGACGTTCGAGCTGTGCGTCGCTGCTGCATCCTGTGACGATGACGTCGAAGAAATCCTCCGACGATGCTTCGTCGCAGTCTTCCCGGTAGTGGACACCGATCGAGTGGTTGCGCATCTGTGCTGACGTGGCGATGGTCCACGCGACGATCAGTTCGTTTTGCAACTCCCAGCCATTCCGCGTGTCGAACGTCTTGTCGAGTACGTAGTGTCCCCAGAAATTCAGGATTTCGCAGGTTTCGCGCAGGCGACTTTCGCTTCGGATGATGCCCGCGTTGCGCCACATCACGCTCGTGAGCGAGTTCCGAATGTCCGCGACGTCCAGCGGTGTGCGCGTGGAGGGCACAATCTCGCTGACGACCGTTGAAACCGGCGACTTGCCGTTTCGTGCGCCCACAGCCACGCCAGCGCCTTCTCCCGCCATTCTCCCGAAGACGAGTCCCTCCAGGAGCGAGTTGCTAGCCATCCTGTTCGCACCGTGAACACCGGTGCAAGCAGCTTCTCCGCAGCAGAGCAATCCTTCGATCGAGGTCTTTCCGTCGATAACAACATCAACTCCGCCAATCATGTAATGCGCACTGGGACGAACGGGGATCAGGTCTTTCGCGGGGTCGATTTGAAAATCCGTGCAGAGGCGAGCCAACCCCGGAAAGCGTTCGGCAAAGTTTTCGAGGTGCCTCGTATCGAGAAAGACCGAGTTCGATCGCGTCTCGACCAGGTGTTGATGAATGGCGCGACTGACGATATCGCGCGTGGCAAGTTCGCCGTCTTTGTGATGGTCGAAAAGGAATCGTTTGCCGTCTCGGTCAAGAAGATACGCCCCCTCCCCGCGAACCGCTTCGGAGACCAAAGCGCGACCCGCGCCGGCGATGTATAGCGTCGTCGGGTGAAACTGCATCAGTTCCATGTTGCAGAGTCTCGCACCCGCGCGAAAGGCAGCCGCGATTCCGTCGCCGGTTGACCCGGGCGGGTTGGTTGTTTCTCGCCATATCTGCCCGCATCCGCCCGACGCGAGAATCGTCTGGTGTGCCCAGACGAGTTGATGGCCATGCTTTGGGTGATGGGAGATCGCACCAAGGCAGGTGCCAACTTCTGTCACAAAGTCGATCAAAAAGCAGTGCTCGAAGATGCGGATGTTGCGTTGTCGTCGTACGCGCTCGCGAAGTGTGCGAACGAGTTCGCGCCCGGTCTGATCGCCGAGGGCGTGGACGATCCGGTTGACGGAGTGTCCACCTTCACGCGTGAGGTCGAGGCTGCCGCCGTTTCGGTCGAGCTTGATGCCCCAGTCGATCAGTTCGGCGATGCGTGCGGGGCCATCGTCGACCAGTTTTCGCACGACCTCGGGGCGGTTCACGCCCGCTCCGGCGCGCAGGGTGTCGTCAAAGTGTCGTTGCGCGTCGGTGTCATCGTCGCGGGCAGCCGCGATTCCGCCTTGGGCGTATCGGGTGGCGGATTCTCCGAATTCGTCTTTGCAAAGGAGGATGACCTCGCCGAATCGGGCTGCTTCGATGGCAGCCCGCATCCCCGCGACGCCACTTCCGATAACCAGAACATCGGTGAGGACGTGGCTTATCCGACGGGAATCGAAGTTCGTAAGGTATCGTCGCGTGTCGAGAGTCGCCTGCATGATGCCGATTATCGTACGCTTGCGTGGGAACCTCGGCAATCCTTGAGCAATCGCGCGAATGTGAGTGCTTCTAACCTGACCATTGGCGGGTTCCGATGTATTGGGGTCCGAATATGGTGACTCAGCGAGCCAATTTGAAGCAGAATGGGTCGCGCTCGACGCCGCTTCTTGCAGTTACGCTTGCATGGTGCGTTGGGGCGGTGGTTTGCGCTGCGCGCGGAGAGAATCAAAACCCTTCCGAGAGCAAGCGTTTGGTCTATCAGTTCGATTTCGACGAGCGGGCAGACGGTAACCTCGAGACCGTTCCCAAATACTGGGAGCCGTTGCGTATGCAGGGCTTTCCCGGCTTCGCGGATGGTCGTTTCGATGAAACGGTCGGACACTCCGCCCCGCCGTCGTTTCGCCTCGAAAGCAAAGGGCGAAACGTCGCCTACGAGTATGGCGGACCAGAGCTTACGGTTCGTGAGGCGGGCAATTACCGCGTCATCGCCTATCTGCGCCCGGATCAATTGAAAAATGCGCGCACCTGCCTATGTGCTTTCTTTCGGGACCGACATGGAAACGTGATCTTCGATACGTTCGTGCGATCCGCTTACATTTCATCTTCCGACGCTGATGAGGATTGGGTTCCCGCTCAGTTGCTGCTACCGGATGCGCCCACCGACGCGAGGACCATCGGGCTGGCGGTTTGGGTGTTGCAGGAATCAACATGGAATACGTCGATCCCTTCTGCAAGGGATATTCGGAGGGTTGACGTCGCGGGCGGTGTGTGGATCGACGACATTCGCGTCGTCACGCTCCCGAGAGTCTTGCTTGAAACCTCAACGCCGGGAAACGTGCTGACGCCGACCGACCAAGCCGAGCTGGTTGTTCGTGCGTCGGACCATGAGATCGGATCGATGGCTGGTGAGCTGACGGTTTGGGATGCGACCGGTGCGGTCGTGATGACTCGCGAGCTGCGCCTCAGACTAGAAGGCAGAGAGCACCGTACTGCCATTTCCGTCGAAGAGCTTCCCGAGGGTTGGTACAGTGCGACGCTTTCGGTGACCACAGACGGGGCCAAGGTGCTCACGCGTTACCTCTCGTTCGCACGTGTGTCAGCCTCTGTGGCTGACGCGACTCGCGGGACCACGTCGTTCGGTATTTCGATGAATACCGGTCGACGAAGTCCGCCACTGACCGAGCTTTCGCTCTTGCGTCGGCAACTCTGCAACTCGGTGAAGATTCCGGTCTGGTCCGCCGCTCAGGACATGTCGCCTGGCGCGTCCTACGCCCGCGAGCATGACGTTCTCTTGCAGGAGCTATTGAGGCGCGGGTTCGCAATGACGGCTGTGCTGGCGGAGATACCGATGTCGCTCGCCGGGACGAGCGGGGATTACTCGGGGACGACGCTTGAGTTATTGGGCGACTCGCCGAGTCTCTGGCAGGACCATCTCGCAGCCGTGGCCGCTCCGTACGCGAGCACGTATCGCTGGTGGCAGGTGGGTGCAGACGGTGACTCGGTCGATCGGACCGGGGAACTGTACTTGCGGGCTGTTCGGCAGGTGCGCGATACGCTGGGTCCGTACATCCTTTTGCCACGCATGACGGCATCTGTTTCGTCTGCCATTGATCCACAGACATCAAAGCTCCCGGTGGAGCAGGTGACGATCACGATTCGCCCGTCGGTTTCGGTGGATCGCATTGCACCCGTTGTTTCGGAACTACGGTCGCAGGGTTATGATGAACTCAGTGCCCTGGTAGAGTCGCACGACGACACGCACTTCGATCGACTCGGACGCTTGGCGAACTGGGCGCAGCGGTTGATCGCAGCTCGACACAGTGGTGCGAGCGTGGTCTATGCGCGACCGACCTGGCAGGTTCGCGACACGGTCTTTGGTCCGGTGACCGAGCCGCGCGAAGAGTTTATTCTACTGCGGACACTTGCGGATGTCCTTCGTGACTCGTTGCCGGGTCCGCGGGTTCCCCTTGTTGGCCGCGCTGAGTGCCTGGCGTTCAATGCTCGCGAGAATGAAACGATCCTCGCGCTCTGGGATCCGGCTGCTCCACCCGAAGGGACGGTGCACACGATCCAGCTCGGTGCGGCGACGGAGGTGATAGATCTCTGGGGGCAGCACACGCCGCTGATGCGCGACAAACGCGGTCGTCACCGGATTCGGTTGACGAATATGCCTGTCTTGGTGCGAGGCGTCGAGCGGTGGCTTATCGATTTTCGTAGCTCGTTTTCCATTGTCCCGGACCGGGTGCAACCGGGTCAGGAGCTGGTGGAACATCGGATCGAGTCGACTTACTTTGGTGAAACGCCCGTGATGGGGCGGGCGGCGCTTCGTGCACCGGACGAGTGGCGCGTCACACCGCGGACATTTTCAATGAGCTATTCCTCTGGCGAACCGCACGACATCGTCCAAGCGATCCGTTATTCCCACCGAGAACCGGAGGGCGTGAAGCAGATTCCGGTCCAGGTTCTGCTGGACAACAGCGACTACTACCTGGAGATACCTTTGCACGTTGAGATCGTCCACGACGATCTTCAAGTTCGCGGGGCCGCCATCATGGAGGGCGACGTTCTGATCATTCGCCACTTCGTGAGCAACAAGAGCAGCGAGACGATCAATTTTCGCGGATCGATCGCGGTCCCGGGCAAGATGCGACAATATCGCCCCTTTACCGCGATCGCGCCCGGAGAGATGCAGCATGTCGAATACCGCATCCGCGACGCCGGCGGATTGGCGGGTCGGCAGATTCTTCTGGGGTTGCGCGAGATACGCGACAACCCGCGCGTGCATAACCTCGAACTGACCGTACCGTAGCAGCGGGCTTGTTGCACGAGTTACGTTCTTCTTTCCTTTCTCGCGCCGTTCTTGCCTCTCTTTGCCACTGGTTCAGGATGTCCTTCGTGGTCGTTGGCGGCGAGTACTGGTTGCGGCTACAGTGGTGGGGCGGCGTTTTTCGGGGACGATTCTCCGGGGACTCAGTCGCGAGTGACATCGGGCGTGCGGACATAAATGATCGAAGCGGTGCTTTTCGATGTGGGCGACACGTTCGTTCACTTCGAGACCAGCAATCTCAAGAAGTTTCTCGTGCTCGCAGCCACCCCTGCGTGGGAGCGCCTGCGCGAGCTTGGCATGACCCCGCCCCCGCTTCCGTCGTACATTCGGTCGCTGAAGCTTCCCGCCATCTATGAAGTGATCTGGTCGCGGATTCGCCGCCGCGAAGCTCGGTTGATGCCCGCGCTTCTGGCGAAGCACCGACGGTTGGGGATGAACCTTTCGGAGGAGCAATGGTCGGACGTGCTTTCGCGCTGCGTGCCCGTTGTTCGGCAGTATTTCCAGGTCGACGAAGAGGCTGTTTCGGTGATGCGGGCGCTGCACGCGAACGGGATCAAGTTGGGCATCGTATCGAATACGATGTTTCCGGCGTTCGCGATCGACGACGTGCTTGAGCATGACGGGCTGTTGGAGTGGTTCCCGGTTCGCATTTATTCGTCAGATGTGGGGTACATGAAGCCGCACCCCAAGATTTTCGAGATGGCGCTGGATCAACTGGGTGTGCGGGCGGATCGGACGATCTTCATCGGCGATCGGATGGACAACGACGTGAGGGGGGCGTCGCGACTGGGAATGACGACCGTCCTGATCACTCGCAACGGGAAAACGCCGCGCGGCCGACCACGTCCCGACCATGCGATCACCCGTTTGTCGCAACTTCTTCCGCTCGTCGAGTCGTAGTCTCGCATTATGCCCAATTCACTCGCTCCGGACCAATTGCTCACGGCGTACTCGATCGGAATTTTTCCGATGGCGGACGATACGGGCGAACTGCACTGGCTTGCTCCGGACCCCAGGTGCATTATCGAGCTGGATGCTTTCAAGATTTCGCGGTCACTTCGGTCGGCGATCGCGCGGAATGTCTTTGATGTGACCGTGGATGAATCCTTCGAGGACGTGATCGATGCGTGTGCCGATCGTCCCGACGGAACGTGGATATCCCCCGAAATTCGGTCAGCCTATGTCGCGTTGCACCGGCTTGGGTTTGCCCATAGCGTCGAGAGCAGGCAGGAATCGCGTCTTGTGGGGGGGCTTTATGGGGTTGCGATTGGAGGCGCGTTCTTCGGTGAGTCGATGTTTCACTATGAGACGGATGCGTCAAAGGTCGCGCTCGCCGCGCTGGTACAGCGGATGCTTGATCGTGGATATGTGTTGCTTGATATTCAATTCATGACCGAACACCTTCGACAATTCGGCGCGATCGAAATTCCTCGAACCGACTATGAAACGAGGTTGGAGGCTGCGGTGGGGATGGGCTGTGCTTTCGTGGGCGACGAGCCGCGTGACGATCGATAGACAGTGGTTGAAGAAGAATGACGCGAACCGAGACAGCGAAGGTCGGTGGCCAGCTTGATTGCGATGAGCTTTTCTTGCGCAACATGCGCGTGTTATGGCGGCGTGATCCTGCGCTGGCGGCGCGCATCGACGCGGTGGACGATGACGATCGCGTTCCTGTCGAACCCGCCAAAAACGGCGACGCAACCGCACGCGTGACCCTGCCCGACGGAAAGATCGCTTACCTTCATAGTCGTCACGAACCGGGCGCGGAGGCGAAAAAATGGGCGGACGCCGTCGATCGAGAAGGTAAGTTCTGCCTCGTCGTCTCCGGGATCGGATTGGGGCATCACCTCTGCGCCTTGTTCAAAGCTGCTCACGATGAAACGGTTATCATTTGCATCGAGCCATCGCTTCCGCTTCTCGCGACGGCGCTGACGTGTGTTGATCTTTCCGACATGATTGACGCGGATCGTCTTGTCTTCCTTGTCGATGACGACAAGACGCGTTTGCATCAGCGCCTGAAGAAGCACAGCACGCTCATCATGCTTGGTACCCAATTCGCCCGGCATATCCCCTCGGTTCGTCGAGACGAGCCGGGCTACAACCGAATTCACGCTGCGCTGACGGAGTTTGTGACGTATTCGCGAATGTCGCTGATGACGCTCCTTGGAAACGCGCGGATTACGTGCAAGAACATCGCGATGAACCTGCCAAACTACGTCGCGACACCGCCGATTGACCTGCTGCAGGATCGGTTTCGCGGTTGTCCGGGGGTCGTCATCTCAGCCGGTCCGTCGTTGTCGAAGAACCTCGATCAACTCGGTGCGCTCAAGGGCAAGGCTGTGCTTTGTGCGGTGCAGACCGCGCTTCGCCCACTCACGCAGCGGGGGATCGTACCCGATTTTGTGACCAGTCTCGATTTTCACGAAATGTCGAGCAAGTTCTATGAAGGCGTGGAGGGTCTTGAGGATATTCACCTCGTTGCGGAACCGAAGGCGACGTGGCACGTTACGGATACCTATCCCGGACCGATTTCCCTCTTGGACAATCAATGGGCGAGATTGGTGGCCGGCGACGACCTCGCCGGTCGCAGCGGACTGACAGCCGGGGCGACGGTTGCCCATCTCGCGTTTTATCTCGCCGCCTATATGGGTTGCGACCCCATCATTTTCGTCGGGCAGGACCTCGCTTTCTCCGGGCATGTTTTTTATGTTCCCGGCGTTGAAATTCATCGCGCGTGGCGTGGTGAGATCAACCGATTCAATTCGATGGAGCAAAAAGAATGGGACCGGATCGTTCGCAACAGACCCATACTACGAAAAGTCGTTGGTAACGACGGGACGCAGCTCTACACCGACGAATTGCTGTTCACTTATCTAGAACAGTTCGAAAAAGACATACGCACGGTCACCGCGACGGTGGTCAACGCGACGGAGGGCGGGGCACGCATTCGCGGTACGTCGGTCATGTCGTTGGCTGAGGTGACGGAGCGGTTTTGCAAGACGCCCATCAATCCTGCACGGTTCGACTACCGAAAAGAGGCGAGCTGGTGGGATGAATCCAAGTTCGCCCAACTCAAAGAGGTTCTGGAAGATCGCATCGCTTCTCTTGACGAAGTTGTCGCTGTGAGTGACGAGTTGCTTTCGTTATTCGAGGAGTTGCGGGAGCTGACGGGCGATCCTGCGAAGTTTAACAAGAAGATCATTCGCGTGGACGAGCTTCGCGTGAAGGTTCATCAGGACACGCGGGCGTATGAGATGGTCAATGCCGCGACGCAGACGGCTGAGCTTCGGCGGTATCATGCGGATCGAATGATCAGCGCCGCGTCGGGTGACGGCGCAGAGCGTGCCAAGCAGCAAATCGAGCGTGACTCCGCGTTTATTGGCAGCGTGCGTGACGGTGCGAAGGATGTTCGGGAGATTCTTGATGATACGTTGAAACGGGTCATCGATCCGCCCCGGCGGAATGTTCCGCTGTCGCGTGAGGCGGCGGTGGAGCAGTCGGGGTTGTTGTTGGGGTCGGGGTCACGGTCACGGTCGGGGTCGGGGTCGGGGGTGGCGTTGTGAAGGTGATCGCTACGCTGAACGCGAACCTGGAGCAGACGCCGATCGGTACGCGTAGTCGATTGGCGGACGAGCTTGGTGGTGCGACGGTTTTAGCGCGCACAGTTGAGCGCGTTTCGCAGATTCCGTCTGTGTCGGGCGTATACGTCTTTTGTCCTGCGGATCAGCTTTCTCAATGTAGTGCGATTCTGACAGGAACCGGCGCGACGACTTGCCAGCACAGCGCCGGTCCGCCGCCCTGGTCGAACCTAGTCCGTGCTGCGCGAAAGTGGTCGCTGGATGGTTGGCGCGGGGGCATTGGGGGCGCAACTTCGTTTGATGAATACACGGACGTTCGGCTCATCGCCGGGCTTTTGGAAACGACCGAAGCGGACGCGGTTTTATCGATTCCGCCGGGGGCAGTCCTCTTCGACCCGACCCTTGGGCAAAAGATCATCGATCATCGCAGAGAGATCGGCGACGAGGCGAAGATGAGCTTTATTCAGGGTCCGCCCGGGTTGACCGCCGTTCTGCTGGATGCGGATGTGATTAAGGAATTGGCGGACAAGTCGCTACCGATTGGGGCGATTTTTGGATACAAACCCGAGTCGCCGCAGAAGGACATGATCTTTGAGCCATGCTGCTGTCCGACGTCGGCTGATGTTCGGTTCGCGACGGGTCGGCTTGTTGCAGACTCGGATCGCGCGGTCGCGCGAATCCAGCGGATGCTCAAATCGGACCCCGACCCCGACTCCAACCGTGACCCCAACATCAACCTCAGCGCCGAAGCGATCGGTCGGCGTCTCATCGAAGAAGATGAACGCGACCGCGAACCGTTTCCCTGCGAAGTCGAGATAGAGCTTACGACCGACGATCCCTATCCGTCGAACGTCCTTCGGCCACGTGGGCCAAGGCTTCCGGGTCAGGGTCAGGGTCAGGGTCGTGGGGCGATGTCGGTGGAAAGTATTCGCAAAATTGCAACTGAGCTTTCCGCGCGTGACGACGTTCTTTGCGTTCTGGGAGGCTTCGGCGATCCGCTGCGTCATCCGCAACTATCCGTCATCCTCGATGCGCTTCGACCCAGGGAACCCTCTGCCTCATGTGGAGGCGTCTTTGGGCTTGCCGTACGCACATCGGCGGTCGATCTCACGACCGACGTGATTGATCTGCTGATCGACCATCGTGTGGATATCCTGAACGTGACCCTCGATGCGTGGACGTCGGAGACCTATCAAGCGATGCAAAGTCCGGACGGCGAGGTGGCAGCGAGCCTTGAGGCGGTTCGTGAGAGTCTCGATCGTCTCGCAGCCACGAAAGCAGATCGTCAATCGGTGTCGCCGCTGGTGGTCCCGGAGTTTTGTAAATCGCGCGACAATATTCATGAGATGGACGAGTTCTTTGATGGCTGGATGGTGCGACTCGGGATCGCGTCGATCACGGGGTTCAACCACTTTGGCGGACGGCTTCCCAACCTCAGCGTCATCAACATGGCCCCCGCCGCCCGCACGCCCTGCCGCCGTGTTCGGTCTCGGGCGTTCATCCTCGCTGACGGCCGGGTCACGCTGTGCGATCAGGATTTCGAGGGCAAGTATACGGTCGGATCGATCGACCAAGCGTCGCTCGCTGACATTTGGGCGGGGGACGAGCTATCGCGGGCACGAGACGCTCATGTTTCGGGTTCAGTGGACTTGCCGGCGATCTGTGGATCGTGCGATGAGTGGCACAGACCTTAGCCGCCTGTTGAAAAACGAAGTTTTTCTGTGTGGCCCCGGTTTGTAACCGGTGCAAGGTGCTGAAAAGGGAGGCAACGCACCGGTTACAAACCGGGGCCGCGTAGTTTAGTGGAAGGGGTCGGGTGACGATGCAAGCCCGGTCGGGGTAGTCAAACTCGCCTACACCGCCACCCACGGTCAATATCGCCCAACGCTACGGGCTGAGCTATTCGTACTTTCCCGGTTTCCGCTCGGTCGTTTCAGGGGTATGTCCTAAATCTGACATCCAGCCTTTACGGTTTGAAGGCGTTCTGATTCTCTGGAACTCACCCCGTTCAAAAAACCACCGTTCGTGGTAGACTACGGCGCTCCCGACAGCGGGGGCAGACGCCGACGCTGGTTGACGGCCAGGTCCCATGCAGTGCGTGGACTAGGCAACGGGTCAGACTGGAAACAGAGCAGCCCACTTGGTCCATTCAGGTGCCGTGGATCACCTGGTCGTCAACCATCGCCGGTGTCAGCGTGGCCAGTGCGAAGCGCCCGTTATCGAGGCGCTTGAAACAGGATTTGAGGGTGAGATGTCATACCGCGTTCTAGCAAGAGCCTACCGGAGTTCGACGTTCGACGAAGTCGTCGGGCAGGACGCCGTTGCGACTACGCTGAAGAACGCGATTCTTGGCGGGCGGGTGCATCACGGGTATTTGTTCACCGGGACGCGCGGGGTTGGCAAGACGTCGATGGCACGGATTCTCGCCAAGGCGCTGAATTGCCTTGCGTTTGATGATGCGACCGCGACGCCATGTCTCGAGTGCGACTCGTGCAAAGCGGTGGCAGAGGGCGAGGACGTTGACGTTGTCGAGATCGATGCCGCCAGCAATACGGGGGTTGATAACATTCGCGAGCTGCGCAGCAACGCGACGCTTCGGCCTGCCCGGGCACGATTTAAGATTTATATCATCGACGAGGTTCACATGCTCTCTTCTGGGGCGTTTAATGCGCTTCTCAAGACGCTTGAAGAACCACCGTCGCATGTCAAGTTTATTCTCGCGACGACCGAGTCGCACAAGGTGCCCGCTACGATTCAAAGTCGGTGTCAGCGGTTTGATTTTCGAGCGATCGATGTCGATGCCATTACGTCGCACCTTGAGCGGATCACGGAATCGGAAAAGATTGAGGCGGAAGACGGCGTACTTCGACGCGTCGCGCGCCTTGCCAATGGGTCGATGCGCGACGCGCTATCGATTCTTGACAAGCTACTTTCGTACGACGCCAAGCGTCTGACACGCGAAGTGACCGACGAGGTCATTCCGCCGCCGCATGATGAGCTTTCGCTGGCGATTATCGACCGCGTTTCGGAAAACGACGCGGGCGGAGCGCTCAAAGCCCTCGACGACGCGCTTCAGACCGGTCGCACCGTCGAGCAGTTCTGCACGCATCTGATCGAGCACCTTCGGACGCTGATGATCCTGAACGTCTGCGGCCCAGAGACCGATCTGATCGACGTTTCGTCGTCGATGCGCGAGACGCTTGTGGAGCAATCGGCGCGATTCGACGGTCCGACGTTTGTCTACATGATTACGCTGCTGGAAGAACTTCGTCGAAGTGTTAAGTCCAGCGGGGCAGCCCGAGCACTCGCCGACGCCGCCGTCGTTCGCCTTGCGATGAGCACGAGCTTTAGCGACATCAATACGTTGATCGAGCAGATCGATCAGCAAGCGCCCGGTGCGCTCGACGCCGACGATCAACCTGCGCTTCCGGCAAAAAAAAAAGAACCTGAGACCGGGCGCGTCTTAGCCTCCGCAAAGGCATCGGCTGCGGCGATTGCTCCTCCTGTTTCGCAAGAAACGAGCACGTCAAACGTTTCGCCTTCTCCAGCTCAGTGGCAGGAGGCATCGCGCGATCCGCTGGTAACGCGCGTGAAGGACGCGGTGGATGGTACGCTCATGGACATCAAACAGCGGGCTACAGTGCGACCGGAACTCCCCAACCCCGACCGTGACCCCGATAGCATCGACACCGACGCGAGCAGCTCGCGCTGATAACCCGACAATAGCAGTAGAGATACCTGAACGAAACCTAGGATTTGGAGAGTGATGCAATGTTTGGAGGTCTTGGAAACATGGCGGAGATGCTCAAGAACGCAAAGCAGATGCAGGGAAACCTCGTGAAGATGCAGGAGGAAATGGCAGCCAAGCGTTTCGAGGGTGTTGCGGGCGGCGGGATGGTCAAAGCAATCGTTGACGGCAAAGGGACACTGCATGATCTGAAGATCGATCCCAAAGCGGTTGAAGATGTTGAGCTGCTTGAGGATCTGGTGAAGTCCGCGGTTTGTGCTGCGACCACAAAGTCGCAAGAGGAA
The DNA here is from genome assembly GCA_024277835.1 of Planctomycetota bacterium. Taxonomy (GTDB): domain Bacteria; phylum Planctomycetota; class Phycisphaerae; order UBA1845; family UBA1845; genus JAJRUK01. The sequence continues at coordinate 14,180 of JAJRUK010000307.1, forward strand.
ATGAAATCGCAGATGTCCTCGCTTGCGGGCGGAATGGACCTTGGCGGACTGTCGCAAATGTTGGGCGGCGGCGGGAGTTAGCATGAGCACCGAGCCGATCGAGTCACTGGCGCGCTTGAAGGAGCAGTTTCGCAAGCTGCCCGGGATCGGCGCACGCGGTGCGGAGCGACTCGCGTTTCATGTCTTGCGCGAACCGCGAGAATTCGCGAGCGCGCTGGCCCGTGCGATCATCGACGTCAAAGACAAGGTCATCCATTGTCGAAAGTGCTTCAACCTGACCGAGTCGGACCCGTGTTCGATTTGCACAGACGCCCGCCGCGACCCGAAAGAAATCTGGGTCGTCGAACAGCCCAAGGATTTGATCGCGCTGGAGGCGACGGGTCTTGTCCGCGGGGTTTATCATGTGTTGATGGGGCACATCGCGCCGCTCGATGGCATTGAGCCAGAACACCTCACGATTGACGCTCTGGTCCGGCGAGTCAAAGCCGATCCCCCGGGCGAGGTCATCCTCGCTCTGAATCCGACGCTCGAGGGAGACGGAACCGCCCTGCATATTCAGAGTCTCCTCGCCGATTTTGGCATCAAAGTCACCAGGCCCGCAAGAGGGCTTGCCGTGGGGTCGCAACTGGAATATGCCTCTGTAGGCATGCTGGAGTCCGCTATTAGAGGACGCAGCGATATGTGACGAGCGTGAATTCTCCGGTGGATGGAGAAGTCTCTAAGCGTGCTATAATAGGTGGCTGGAGATCCGCGGTTGAGCGGGCGAAACTTGCTCGTATGTGAGCGGTTACTGAACAGAATCGAAGAATAATGTCGCAGTACTTGTCACAACATCTTGGTCAGAACATGCGGATGGAGCAGCGGCTTACCCCGCGCCTCATTCAGTCGATGGCAGTGCTGCAGAAACCCGTTGCGGACCTCGAAGCCTACGTCGAGGAGGCGCTGGAATCGAACGCGGCGCTTGAACTGGCAGAGCCAACGGTCGAGACCTCCACCGAGCCGAAGAATGACGACGGCGTCAACGGGAAGGCGTCGGAGGAAGCAGCCGACGGATTCGCCCGTGCGGAGCGCTTTTCTCGCGAGAACGATCCCGACTGGCAGGACCGCCCGGCTTATACAAATCGTCGCGTTTCGTCGACAGGTGAGCCGGATGCCAAGATGGGTGCGATGGCCAACACTGCCGGTCGCGAGATGAGTCTGACCGAGCATCTTCGGAATCAGTGGTCTCTTGTAGACGTGGACGACGAACTGCGCGCCGCTGGTGATGCGGTTATCGACAAGCTTGATCCGGATGGCTATTTGCGCACCGATCTCTTTGAGGTTGCTCGAAGCGCCAGGCCACAGGTGTCGGAGGAAGCGGTCGAGCGCGTGCGCCCGTGGATTCAAAAACTCGACCCGATTGGCGTTGCGTCGCTGGATACCAAGGAGTGTTTGCTTCTTCAGCTTGACGCGCTGACCGGTGACAATTCGATCGAGCGTGTGCTGATCGAGCGACATCTTGAGGATATCACGCATAACCGCTTGCCCGCGGTCGCGAAGGCGACCGGTTTTTCACTGGGCGAGATCAACGAAGCGATCAAAGCGATGGGCACAACGCTTCATCTTCAACCGGGACACCTCGTTGGCGATCGCTCGGTTCCGCCGATCCGCCCTGATGTCATTGTCGACTATGCCAACTCCGGAGGCGGGCTGGAAGTTCGCCTGACGCGCGGGAACATGCCCAATCTTCGCGTTCGTGAAGACGTTGTCGCGCTCGCAAAGACCAAAGGCAACGGGAAAGAAGATCGCGATTTCGCTCGCAAGCATGTGGAAGAGGCGGCTGCCTTGATTGACGCGGTCAGCTTTCGCCGAACGCGACTGTTGCAGGTCGCCCGGATGCTGGTTGAAAAACAGCGGGACTTTTTCGACGTCGGACCGGCGGGTTTGAAGGTCTGCAAGATGAGTGACCTCGCCGACGAGCTTGAGTGCGACCCGTCGACCATTAGCCGTACCGTTGCTGAAAAGTACATCCAGACGCCGCGCGGGATTCTTCCGATGCGATACTTCTTTACGGGCGGGACCGAGACTGAGGATGGCGAGGCTGTCGGTTGGGACCACGTCAAGACGCGCGTGAAAGAGTTGATCGACGAAGAACCGAAGACCAAACCGCTGAACGACGATCAGATCGCTGCGCGGCTTGAGAAGGAAGGCATCGAGCTGTCGCGCCGCACCGTGGCGAAGTATCGTCAGCAGATGAACATCCCCGCCGCCCGTCAGCGAAAGCAGTTTTAGGCTCTTTCGGACGGGTCACGATTCGCCTGCCCGTCGCAATGACTACATCGATTTGCTACGATGGGTGCTTCCGCAGAGGGGACTTGGTACAGTTTCGATATAGAGCTTTCGCCCGTGAAGATTGGAACCATAGAATTCGATGTGCCGTTTGTGCAGGCTGCGCTGAGCGGGTATAGCGACCTCGCGATGCGGCGCGTGAATCGGCGCAGCGGCGCTCCATACACGCTCAACGAAGTCGTGCTCGACAAGACGGTCGTTCAGTCGGGAAAAAAACGCAACGCAATCCTGCGCGTTCCCGAAGACGATCACCCCGTTGGCGGACAACTCATGGGCAGCGACCCGGACGTCTTCGGACCAGCCGCCGCCGAACTTGCGGACGCAGGGTATGACATCATCGATATCAACTTCGGCTGCCCCGTCAAAAAGGTGCTCGGGCGATGTCGCGGTGGGTTTCTTCTGTCACAACCCACGATCGCGCTGGATATTGTTCGCCGCGTTTATGATGCTGTAGGCGACGCGCGTTCCGTGACGGTGAAGATGCGACGTGGAATGGATGATACGGTCGAGTCAGAGCGAGACTTCTTTGAGATACTCGATGGGGCGTTTTCGATCGGGGTCGCCGCCATTACGGTCCATGGCCGCACCGTTCGGCAGCGGTACGTCGGGCCTAGCGAGTGGCCTTTTCTTAAGAAAGTCAAAAAGCACGTCGGTAATCGGGTGATTCTTGGCAGCGGCGATTTGTTCAGCGCTCAAGCGTGCGTGGACATGATTCGCGAGACGGGCGTGGACGGTGTGACGATTGCTCGCGGGTGTATTGGTAATCCGTGGATTTTTTCGGAGTGTCGTGCGCTTTGGAACGGCGATCCGCTGCCGCCACCACCGTCGATCAAGGAGCAGGGCGAAGCGATCATGTATCACTGGGAGCAGAGTCTTGCGGTTCACGGGGCGCAGCTCGCCGGGCGGATCATGCGAAAGTTTGGGATCAAATACGCCGAGCATCATCCCTGCGCCGAAGAACTTCGCCGGGCGTATATCGCAGTGAAGACGCCGCAGGATTTCGACGCCGTGCTTAGTCAGTGGTACGACGCGGACCGCGATTGGCCCCCCGTAAAACGCCGCGACGGGCATGGTGATCTCATCGCCGCGGGTGCAAAGCTGTAGAGCGTCTTGCGCGTGAGCCTTGTGCGGAACCACCACGATCCCCCCATTGGTAAAGGGGGGACGGCAGAGTGCGGTTTGCCGCTGCCACAGAGCATGATTCGTCGGTTTCAGCCTACTTAGTAGCGATTGTCATGGCTCGATTTCTCCTCGAAGATGTTTGGAAGCTCGCCCTTTGCCTGGGCGCGTTGCAGTTTTTTCTTGTGTGTCTTTGGTCGTGGACGCGCGCGAGGCGAGTTTCGATCGCCAACTGGGTCGTGCTCGCGCTGATTCCGATTCTCTGCGGGCTATCCATTCTCATAACGACGCCCGCCGAGCAGATCATCGAGACCTGTCGGCGCGTCGCGCTTGCGATTGACGACGGGGATATGCAGGAGATTGCGTCGTACGTCTCTACCGACTTTCAAGCGGGCGATTTCGACCGCGATACGCTCTTGGAGAAGTTAGAACGCGCGCTCACGCGCGTCCGCGTGGACAAGCCGCGTCTTCGTGCGTTTGAGGTGACTGTTCCTAGTCCAACGATCGCGGAGGCGGTGTTTCGCGCGTCGTGTCAGATAAGAACACCAGAATTCACGCGAAGTGGTGTGCCGTCGAAGTGGCGGATTCACTTTCGTCTAGAGGGCGACGCCTGGCGAATGACCAAGATCGAATCCCTCCCCGTCCCGCCAGTGAATTTCCGCGTTCTGGGGGATTGGCTGCGGTAGTCGCGTTGTTTCAAAGGTGGGCAACAGCCACACCCGACATGCCGCCGGACCCACGCGACTGATTCCCAAACGGACCAAACGTCGCTTGCGGATCAAAACAAATCATCCTGACACCTTTTCTGCTTCATGCGGAATAGTAGAGACAGATGCCCTACGCGGCTGATCCCGGCCTCCTTCAATTCATCATGCGCCATTTGACTGCAATCGGGTCAAGCACGATTTCACCCTCGAACGTCGCAGCGAGATCCACTGTCTTTTTAGCGACGGACTCGCTGCTGCGAAGAATCAGGACGACCTCGCCCTTGGGGGCCATGTCGTAGGGAATCTTGATCTTGCCAGCTCCAAACTTGAACCCCTTCCAGCTATACCAGTATCCGACGTTGAATTCACCGTTCGGCGTGCGCGCAATCACATCGAAGGCGATTGAAATCGGCAGGGGCTGATCGAAACGCAATTCCACGCCGAGATAATTGGGGTACCTCACAAATTCGTTCTCCACAACCTTCGACGCCGACACATACGAAAGGCTGTTTCGGATGAGGCTCCTCAGTGTTAACAGCATTTCCGGATCCGCAACCCATTCGACGGGATCGTCGTAGTCTTCCGGGAGAACTTCCAGAGGCGCATTGACATGCACGACCGTCGAAGCTCGCTCGTCAATCCCTGCCGCTGCGATGCCAGCCGTTAGAACAAGCGTATAGCCAACGATGTGGCGAAACACGGGCGCGTCGACCTTGATGAGTACTTCAGTGACTCCTGCGCGAGTGGGGCTGACTCTTCCGCGACTGAACCATGAGGGGTACCCATTCGCGTACACCTCACCGGAGACGTATGCCGGAAACAC
>JAJRUK010000020.1 GCA_024277835.1 Planctomycetota bacterium
CAACTCTTTGCCGATCAGGTCCGCCGGCAAGCAAAGTACGTTGGCATCGTTGTGTCGGCGGGACATCTCTGCGGTCAATTCATCGTGACAGAGGGCTGCCCGGATTCCTTTCACCTTGTTGGCAGCCATCGACATTCCGATCCCCGATCCGCACAGCAAAATCCCACGGTCGGACTCGCCGCTAGCAACGGAGCTTGCCCCGGGGAGTGCGTGGTCTGGATAATCGACGCTCTCCGTTGAGTCGCAACCGAAATCCTTAACGGTATGCCCCAACTCTTCGAGGAAGGCGGTCAGTTCTTCTTTGGCGGCATAGCCGCGGTGGTCGCTTCCGATTGCAACTTTCATACGCTTACCTCCTGCAAGCGATCTCGCAGACTCTTTTCAAGTTGCGAGGCACAACGCTCGTAATCCTCTTCACTGCCGCCGATAGGGTCGCTGACATCCTGATCACCCAAGACGAGTGAAACGCGATCCGCCGCCTCCGGGGCGGCGCGTAGGATAGCAGCGCGATGCCCGTCTGTCATTGCGAAGATGTAATCAGCGAGCCTCAGTCGGGCAACTGCAAGCGGTGCAGATTGATGATCAACGATGTCAATTCCGCGTTTTTTCATAGCAGTTACAGCGTGGGCGGACGGACCGCCCCACCCGCCGGAGGTTCCGGCAGACTCGATAAGGATACGCCGGTCTTCCAAGCTTGACATCTCCCAGCCAAGGCGTTCTGCGAGAATTTTTCTCGCAAGCCCGGCAGCCATCGGACTTCGGCACGTGTTGCCCGTGCAGACGAAAAGGATGCGGAGGTTGGCCATCTCTTGGATCATTCGCTCGTCGTATACGCCGGTGCGAAGAAGTTCGTAGCTCTCACCGGCGACCCGAACAATGGTCGATGGTTTGGCGTATTGGGCCTCGCCGGTATCAATGAGAAGATCATAACCGCCCGCAAAATTCTTCAGCACTTCGTCGCCGCTGCGAGGCGGCGGTTTGTCGGGATGATTCGCGCTGGCGGCCACCACGGGGCCACCAGCGGTGCGGAGAATGTCACGTGCGATCTTGTTGGACGGGCAGCGCAATCCGATGCTGTTTTCGTAGTACATTGTATCAATGGCTGACGCGTCGAGACCCGATGCAATCGGAGCACTACCAGGGTCTGCAACGGGGACGATAACGGTAAGCGGACCTGGCAGAGATTTTCGGATAAGGCGTTGTGCGAGCGGGGAAAGTTGCGGAGCAAACTCGGCGGCGCTTTCCGGGTCGGCGATGTGAACCGTAAACGCCTTGCTCGCGGAGCGACCTTTGACGTCTCGAAGTTTCGCCATGGCAGCGGAGATGTCGGCGCGGGCGGCGAGTCCGTAAACAGTCTCCGTCGGAAAAGCGAGAAGCCCGCCTTCTTCAAGAACCTTCACCGCGCGCGCTACCGCGTCGGCGGATGACTCATCGCTTCCAATTTTGATCATCGACTCTGACACGCGTCTCTCCTGAAAAACGCAAGGTAGGGTGCGGAACTTGGGTGTCAAGGAACCCGCAAGTAACGCCTTTGGGGACTGTTTATTCGATGGAAACGCGGAAAGTACGCCAAGACGAACGACCGTGATACGCATCCAGACGCGAAGGGCGGCTCGGTGGGATACAAAACCCGCGCGGGTCAAGACGGACGCCTCAAATGCGTTAGGAAGCGGCAGCTTTGTGCGCTTTCCGCCGACGCTTTCCGCCGATGGTGATGACCAGAGCGCCTACGATCGCCAACCCGAGAACGGAAGAGAACTTTTGTACAAGCGACTCGCGGACCGGGACCATAACACCCCCCACAGTCGCGTTTGTTCCGTCGGCGAAGTGAACGACGACGTCGCCGACGCCCTGCTTCGCGCCTCTGGCCGAGAGCTGGAGGTGGAACGTCGCAGTGTTGGGTCTTGCTACGCGGTAGCGCGGAGAGTCGGCGTTACCCGTGCAAAGACCCGGCTCGTTATCGACGCCAACGCCTACGAGGTTCGTGCAATCCGCCGACCAGCCCTCCTGACCATTAAATAGACCGCCGCCGAAGTGCGGTATTTCAACTCCGACAATGGGCGAATCGTACTGATTCGCGACGACCCATGTGTACGATTGACCAGTCGTGTCGGGACCACCGGTGATGACGACTTTGGGAGTCTCGGACTGGGCGCTCGCCCCGCTCGGGATCAATAGCGCGACGACTATCAACATCGCATTCAATCGAATTGGTCCTGGAATAAACGGCAAGGCGATTATCGCTTCATCGTCTCCGGATTACGAAGTGGCAGTCGGGTGATGGCCCCGAACGCATCGAACTTCAGATTCGGCGCTTTGTCGTAACCGCCCCCGAGCACGTCGTCCGCATTGCCCACAGCTAATATGACAAGCTTGTCAGGATGCAGGTATTTCTTCGCAACACGAAGGACGTCGTCGGGCGTGACCTTCTTGAGATTCGCAATGTACGTCTGCCAGTACGCCGGGTCGCGACCGGTATATTCGTCTGAAACGTACGTCCTAAGAACAGACATCTTCGACTGGAATCGCTGGGGGAAACTTTCGGTCGTAAACGCGACCGTGTCTTTGACATCCTGATCCGAAACCTTCTCCGTCGTCATCCGGGTGATCTCATCGATCACGATCTGGGCGGCGTAAGCGCACGAGTTGCTCTTGCTCTGAAACCATGCACGGAACGCACCGGGATAGTAAACGCCCTGCCCGAAGCGACTGCCGCTGTTGTAGGCGAGTCCTTCATCGGAACGGACCTTGGCGACGATGCGCGAGCGAAAACCAGACGCCCCGAGGATGCCGTTCATCACTTGAATCGCGTATTGATCCGGCGAACCGCGCTCAATACCCAGGTGGCCTATCGATACGCGTCCCTGATTGACGTCCTCTTTGTGAACCGCGTAGACGCCGGGTTTGGGCGTAAACGTCGGTTTCGGCAGCTTCTTGGGAGCGAGTTCGCCAGCGGGCCAACTGGCGAAGACCGTCTCGAGCTTTTTGAGCATCGACGCTCGATCGAAGTCGCCAGCAACCGCGATGATCATGTTGCCAGGGTGAATATACTTGCGGTGAAAGGCGATCATGTCGTCGCGGGTGATCGCGCCGATTGACTCGGTCGTTCGATAACGATTCGAAAAGTGGTCGTCACCGTACATCAGTAACGACCATTCGATTTGCTCGATTGTTCCGGTGGAATCGTTGCGGCGTTTGATATTCTGGAGCGATCGCTCTTTGGCAAGGCGGAACCTTGCCTCGTCAAATCTTGGATAGCGGAGCATGCTCGCGAAAAGGCCCAACGACTCATCAATGTCCTTCGCCAAGCACGAAAGACTTGCTCTGCCGCTCGTGTCGCCGATGAACGTCGACATGCGAGCCGCGAGAAACTCGATCTTCTCATCCAGCTCTTCGGGCGTGAGGTCTTGCGTTCCGCCGTCCCGCATTTGCTCGCCGGTGAGCGACGCGAGACCCGTTTTGCCCTCCGGATCGAAAGCCCCGGCTGCGCGCAACGTAATCGTCAAGTCAAACGTGGGGAGCATGCGGTCTTCGGCAATGTAGACGACGATCCCGTTCGAGAGTTCCGCACGAAGCTCGGACGCGGGGGGAAGCTTGAAATCAATCCCGGGGTAAA
>JAJRUK010000021.1 GCA_024277835.1 Planctomycetota bacterium
AAACCCGTCATTCGACTTACACAAGACGCCCAACCGCTCGCGCGCGGTCGCCCCCCGTGCATCCGACATCAGCAAACAATACGACTTCTTCGAACCACGACCCACGCGCCCTCGCAACTGATGAAGCTGACTAAGTCCGAACCGCTCCGCGTGCTCGATCACCATTAACGTCGCACTCGCAACATCCACGCCGACCTCGATCACCGTCGTTGCGACGAGCACCTTGGTCTTACCGCTACGAAAACGCTCCATAACCGCCTTCTTGTCCGCCGCTTTCATTCTCCCATGAAGAAGCTCAACGCTGCACCCTTCGAGAAACGTTTCTCGCAGTCGCTCGACCTCGACCGTCGCCGCTTTCAGCGGCAGCGCGTCTGATTCCTCCACCAGCGGATAGACCACATACGCCTGCTCCCCCTTATCCACGCGCGATCGCACGAAGCGCCACGCCTCACGGCGCTTTTCTTCGGTGACAAGGCGTGTCACCACCGGCTTGCGACCCGGCGGCGAGCCGTCGATCGTCGAAACATCCAGATCGCCAAAAACGGTCATCGCAAGCGTTCGCGGGATCGGCGTCGCAGTTAAGACTAACACATGCGGCGACGGACCTTTTTGACGAAGCGCCGCCCGCTGCGCAACACCGAACTTGTGCTGTTCGTCGATAATCACCAGCCCGAGCTTTGCGAACCGCACTTTTTTCTCGACAAGCGCGTGCGTGCCGATGATCCAGTCGAGTTTTCCGTTGGCGAGTTCGCGCAGCAGCGTCGTTCGCTCACTCGCCTTGACTGACCCCGCCAGATACCCGACCCGAACCCGACTACCCGCCATGTATCGCTGCACCTTGGCGAATAGCTGCGATGCAAGCACCTCCGTCGGTGCGAGCATCGCCACCTGACGCTTCCGCGCGATCGCCGCGAGCGAAGCGTACACCGCGACGGCTGTCTTGCCCGCACCCACATCCGCCTGCAACAACCGGTTCATGGGAACATCCCGACACAGATCAGCACAAATCTCTGCCACCGACCGGTCCTGCCACTTCGTCAGCGAAAAGGGAAATCGCTTGCGAATTCGCTCGTCGATCGTCGTACTGACCTCGATCCGCGTCGCGCGCGGTCCCGCCTTCAGCTTGCGCCGACTCGTTTGAATCGCAAGTTGAAACAAGAAAAACTCGTCATAGGCGATGCGCCGCCGGGCGACCTCCACATCCATAGGCCCTGTCGGTTTGTGATAGCGAACGATGGCGGTTCGGCGCGGCGGAAGATTGCGCTTCTTGCGAAGGGCGGCGGGAAGAATCTCTTCAATCTGCGGAGCAGCAATATCGAGAACACTCTCGACGAGCCGTTTGATTTGACGGCTACTCAGCTCGGCGATCGCCGGATAAACCGGTTCGCGTCTCTCGTGATCCTCGGCGAACGGGTCTTCACCTTCTTCGATGATCGAAATCTCAGGATTAATGATCTGGGGGCGTTCGTTGTAGAGATCGACCTTGCCCGTAAGACGAACAACGATTCCCGGATGCAATCGATCTGCAAGATACCCCGAGTTGAACCAGCGAACCTTGCAACGCCCCGTCCCGTCGATGACCTGGGCGCTGATCGTCCCCCCAGAAAACCGGCCACCCGTCCTTACATTTTTGAGCTCACCAATAATGGTCGAAACCCCGCCCGGTTCGACCGTGCCAATGGGCTGCGACCGAGGCTTGCACTCATGGCGAAACGGGAACAGATGAACAAGGTCGCCGACGTTGCGCACGCCGAGCTTTGAGAAATGCTTCGCGCGGATTGGCCCCACGCCTTTGACGAACTGAACGTCGGTGTCGAGAGTTAAGCCCGAAGCCACAAAACGCTCCTGCGGTGTGCGTCCAACCGACCCCGCAGGAAGCGCCCGAAGCAGGCCAACACTACGGAATCATGAGTTCCTGTCCCACGCGGATCATATTCGGATTACCGATCGCCGATCGGTTCGCCTCGTAGATTTCTTTCCACCGCGACTGGTCGCCATTGTAGTACATACGAGCGATCGAGTAGAGCGTTTCGCGCTTGGACACCGTATGTGTTCGAGCAGTGCCAGAAGTCGCCGCCAGCGTCGTCGTTGCGACCGGGTAGGAATACGTATCGACCGCCGGCTCGGGAAGAGGCTTATAGACCGGATAGTTGTCGAACTCCGCGGTCGTCGCAAAACCCGGGTCATACGGATCGGTCGATGCCTGCGCGGGTTTCTTCCCGAACAGAGAGCAGCCAGTCAGCGTGATGAGAATACAAACAGATGCCAGAAGAGTGAGAGCGTTTCGTCGCATGCGTGACCTCCTTGTCGCGATCGGGGATGAACCTTTACCGCCGCCAATGATAAACTCGGCGGCGCACTTGTCAACAAAAATCCTTGACGCAATTACGCAAACAACGCCATTTCACATGCGCGATGATCGATGCCAGCTCGCACGATCGTTGCAAGCGCACCGTACGCAGCCTCGGAAACGACCCGCCGATCCTCGAAGAGTCTACCCCCCGCAACCCACCGGCCCGGAAAGCGGATATGGATCACCTTTGACAGCGTCGACGCACATGGTCACGTCAGTCACGTTGGCGTTTCTGGTCAGATCGAGCAAGTTTGGTTGCAACTGGGCGAACGCCCGCGAACTTGCGCCGGTCACCTGCTTCACCCGGTCCACAACGGTTGTGACATCCACAACGTTTGGCTGCGTGCCCGCGGTGTCGGGCTGAAACGGAACACCGGCGTCTGCCCAGACCGACGTCGCGATCACAAGCGGCGGCGAGAAGTTGGCTTCAATCGTCTCATCGCAGGCGACCGCTTGCACGTCGTAGACCGCCTCTGGAACGATGGCTTCCCCGTAGACATGCAGCTCGCTGATCCCCGCCCAGTCTGAGAAATACGGATCGCACTGAAGTGCCGAGGCCACAATGTTCGTCGGGGGGTCGAGCGTGTCCACGTAAGTTTGTGGCGGACCGACCCATCGCGTTTCACCCTCGAACGCCGCAAACGCCGCTGGCAGATTCGTAAGGGTCACTCGAAGTGCAGCCGTCACGCCATTGTCGCCCGGCGAAAACGAAAGAAACCGACTCTTTCCAATTGGAACCGCTTCCGCGAGTGGCGAAGGAATGTCGCCGCACGCAAGGAGCCTAAAATTCCCGTTTGAGATATTGAAGAAGATGTTATCGAACGCCTCGACCTTGATCCGAGCGAAATCGCTCGCGACGTCGGGCAGTGCGACCGACTCCTCGCCATCGTTCGGCGTTTCCGTGGCGAGCGTGAACGGGTACGTTAATCCACCATCGATCGAGAGCAGGATGTTCACCGACGCGGCGTTAATTGGCGAAAGATCAGTCCCGGCTGCATCCCATTGAACCGTTGCCTGCCCCGCAAGCACGTCAGATGTGCCAGGCGATGTCACAAGAAACGGACCTGCTGAGCTTACAACTGTCGCGACCATGTCGTCCGTATCGACACCACCACCGCCGGCGCGATCATCTCGAACGATCACGCGAAAATCCATACCACGCGACAAGGTCGGCAGTCGCTCCCCTATGACGGTTGTGTTATTGACCAAGTCCACGATACGAGGAAACGTTCGCGACGGGTCCGAGGTCGCGGGCCAGGATCGAAACAGTGGACTCGAACCGTTGTCGGCGGCAGAAACCGCCTGGGCAGGTCCACGGTCGCGCTGCTCCCAGTCAAACGTCAGGTTGTCACTATCTGCGTCGAAACCGCTTGCCACAAGTGTGAACGGCGTCAACGCAGGAATCGTGTAGTCAGGTCCGGCATCGGCGACAGGCGGCGTATTTCCGGTGCTCGTGGGCACGTCGCATGAACCGCCCGAGAACGGATTGGTCACAAACGCCCGCATCTCCCGAAGGCTCTCCGAATGAAAGTCCGGATCGCTGTTGTTCTGAAGATTGTCACCCTGACAGATGCCAGCGTAGGCCATAATCGTCGAACCACTCCCCGGCTCGTACGCCGTCGAGTTGTTCCGGTTCCCGCCCGCGCAGCTTCCATTGACCCCGTTGAACGTATGGTTCCCGCCGAACTGATGCCCAATCTCGTGGGCGACAAAGTCGATATAGAACGGATCTCCGATGGGAGACGGAAGACCGGTAACGCCCTGCGCCTTGCTAGACCCACAAACGGCGCGAAGCTGCGCAACCCCACCGCCGCCCGTGCTGAACACGTGGCCGATGTCATAGTTTGGCGACCCGATCACGGCGTTTACGTTGCCTTGATTCTGCCCGAGCATCGCAAACCCGTCGTTATTGCTATACGGGTCGGCCGCGCCGTTGGTGTAGACAAGCTGATTGTTGTTGGCAACCAGAACCATCCTGACGGCGAGATCGGCTTCATACGCCATGTTGACGCGATTGATCGCCGTTACGATCGCCGACAGACCAAGGCCCACCGTTCCGCCGTGTAATGACGTGTACTCTCCCGTGGCTGCGCAAGCGAGTCGATAAGTTTGAAGCGTGTCGCCAGAGGTGGTCACCGCCGCGACAGAACCCCCTGGCTGCAGCGGAGGCACTGGAAGTTGCGATGTACCACAGGAATACTGAGCATCGCGCGGTATCGCATTCCGTGTGAAGTAACTCGCGTAGAGTTCGCCGCTGTTGGCACGATCGAACGGGTCAATGAAGACTCGGCCCGAGCTTGTACGGAGGATCGCATGAAAACCGTGCGGGGTCACATCGATGCGCCCGTGAGAAGCGCGGTCGCCCGCTGCCCTTACGATGTACGTCTTGATCTCGGGAAACTTCGCGGCGAGGGCTGGTTCCATGATGGAAGACTCGACAACGCTGAACACTTGCGAACTGCCATCAGGCAGCGGAAGCACCAACTCAACGGCACCCCTTGCTGCCACGCCGCCTTTTTCATCTGGGGCAGCGGTCAGAATCGTCTGGAGCCTCTGGCGGTCGAGTTGCCAAAGCTGATACTCGCTCGCACTGACCGTATCCGCAGCCGCAGCTCTACCTGCGAGCTGGTTTGCGTCGACAGGCGTCCACAACGGCGCATCATCACCGAACGAAACGCCAACCCCGAGCAGTAGAACCGACGTAAAGACCACGCGAGCCATCATACGTACGCGCTGTCCATCTGCTCGCGCAGACCGACCATATAACTCAAACAAAAGCATGAATCGCCCCCTGAGAAGAAGCTTGTTCCAAATTTCCCTATTCCGCGATTCAGGACTACCCCATCTCCCTGAAATCCCCAGCCCTTATTGTAGCACAAACGACCGGTAAACCCAAACGACTGCCGATTATCGGCCCTCAACGTCGATCTGGCGCTTGTTTTCGAGCGCCATCGCTTATGTTCGGTGAAATTGACGGTTCAAATCGGCCTTCGTGAGCCGCAGCATCGTCGGGCGACCATGCGGGCAGCTCGTCGACTTGTCGATCAGATGCCTCTTCGCGAGAAGCGCCTCAATCTCTTCAGGCGTCAGCACGTCCCCCGCCTTCACCGCGGCCTTGCAGGCCATCATGTCCAGCACCTTATGGATCACGACCTCGGCCGTCGCGACCTGCCCCGGTTCGTCGTCGCCATTTGCTGGCTGACTCTCGAGAAGGTCTAGCAAGTCGCGCATGAACGACGGCACGTCGGTGTCTTTTAGCAATGCCGGGAAACTCTGAACCGCGACCGCATCGGGACCAAACGCGCCAACCTCAATCCCCAGACGCGAAAGCAACGCACTATTGGCATCAAGGTGCGACGCTTGCTTTGGCGTTACATGGACCGTCTCTGGAAGAAGCAACCGCTGACCCTCAAGAGGCCCCACTGTGATGCGCTCCTTGAGATGCTCGTACATCACCCGCTCATGAAGCGCGTGCTGGTCAATGATGACGATCCCTTCTTCCGATTCGACCACGAGGTACAAGTTGTGCATCTGCACCGCACGAGGTCGATCGGGAGGTAGGCGGTCAGCGCCTTCGCCGCCGGCGCGCCCCGAGAACCCCAGCGAATCGCCGTCATCCTGATCCGCGACCGGCGGCTTGTACAGCGCTCCCAAAACGTCAGCCACATCCCCCCGTATCCCGGAAGGTTCGCTGCGCGGTTCACCAAACGATCCGCCGCTGAATCCGGCCATCCGCGACTCGCCCGAGCCTTCGTACCTTGGCCTATTTTCAGAACCGGGTGCGCCAGGATTGATCGGCGCGATCGCCTTGAGTTGTTCAGCCATCTCACGTCGCAAGCGATCTTGTTCCGCCGGGTCAACATTCGCATTTGCCCGATCGGTACTGAGCGCTGGACTTAGGTCGGCACGCTGGAACGTCTCACGAAGAGCGCTCAGCACCTGGGAATGAACCATGTTCGAGTCCGCCCAACGCACCTCGATCTTGGTCGGATGTACGTTCACATCGACCTCATGCGGATCAATCTCGATGAACAGAAAGATGACCGCGTGACGGTGGGGTTCCATCAGGCCACGATAGGCCTCCTTGATCGCGTGAAGGATAAACCGATCGCGAATGTACCGCCCGTTTACGAATACATATTGCCACCGCGCATTCGCCCGCGACTGCGCCGGCGGACCTGCGTACGCGTCAATCTTGAGGCCCCGCTCGTCGCGCTTCACATGCAGTAGCGCCGAAGCAAGCTCAGGCCCATAGAACTTCGCAATTCGTGCAAGGCGACTCTCGCACGCGGGCAAGTCTTGTTTTACGCGCCCGTTGGTCGTCAGTTTCAAATCAACGTGCGGATGCGCCAGCGCGATCCGCGCAAACTGTTCGCTAATATGTCCCGACTCGGTACTCGCCCCTTTTAAGAATTTTCGACGCGCGGGCACATTGAAAAACAGATCGCGAACCTCAACCGTCGTCCCCTCGCGACATCCCGCCGCCAGCGCCGCCTCGAATTGATCCCCGGCCATCTGGACTTCGTTCCCGGAAATCGCCCCGGTCGGTCTCGACACGATTCGCAACTTTGAAACGGCGGCAATACTCGCCAGCGCCTCCCCGCGAAATCCCATCGTCGCGATCGTAAACAGATCGTCTTCGCTGGCGACCTTGCTGGTCGCATGAGGCATCACCGCAAGTCGCAACTCTTCCTCGTTCATCCCGCAGCCATTGTCCGTCACGCGAATCAGTTCTCGACCGCCGTCCTCGATCGTCACGGACACCTGCGTCGCCCCCGCATCGATCGCGTTTTCGACCAGCTCTTTGACGGCGCTCGAAGGTCGCTCCACAACCTCCCCGGCTGCGATCTTGTTGATCAACAGATCCGGTAAGATGTGGATTCGGCAAGGTTGCCCAGTTTGCATTGTCATTCGTGTGCCCGCGCCATTGTCAAAGAACACGCGCGGACCAATACAAGATAGCCTTTTCGACGTCCGCGCCCCGATGAGTATAATCACCGCCCAAGGCAGAGCCAACTCACAGGGAAACAACAGGGAAACGTCGCCGGCGCAACATGACCGTTCCAAACCCAATCAAGGCCAAACGGAAGACCGCCTTCCATGTTGATTCTGTATCCTCGGCGAAAGCATCCGCCGCCACCGCCGATCTTGGATACGATGGCTTGGAACTCGCGATCGAACCGCTTCAAGACGCCGAGCAGGTGGCGGCGGTTTTCGCGAAGATACCGACAGAACATCCGCCCATCGTCGCCATTGCTGCGACCTACCAACCCACCGACCGCGACCGCGACCCCAACCTCGACGCCGCAGCCCCAGCGATCATCGCAACCCTCTGCGCTGCCGCCAAGCTTGGCGCAACCTGTTTGAACCTGACGCTCCCGCCAATCCAATCCGCTGACGCGCCCCACGGATTCCCAAGCTACCAATCGGCGATCAACTTCCTCCACCAACTATTCGGCGTGACCCGATTCGAGGCAGAGCGATCCGGCGTCGCCCTGGCGATCGAAGTCGCCAGTGGCGGGTGCTTCCTCTCCCCGGTCGAGATGCGCGACCTTGTAGACACCGCAAACACATGGGCGGTCGGCGTCTGCCTTGATACAAAACGCGTCGCCACAATCGCCCAACCCGACGACTGGATCCGCACCCTCACCCACCGCCTGCACGCGGTCCGCATCACCTGTGATTCCGACGATATTCAGCTTTTCCAAGAAACCGGGGCCACCCTGATCGAAACGGGCTTCGATCGAACCATTTGCATCCGTAGCAACGCCGTATGTGCCCCGTCCGTCAAGCGTCGCGATCAAACGTCTTAGAACGCGTGTGCGAAGATGTACCAGGGGGTTCGCGACAAACCGAGCCGCGACCGTGCGGAAGCGATCCGGGATCGTGGGTGAAAGTCGCTTCCTTACGGGCGCGGCTCTGAACGAGGCATCTCGCGCACGTTCTTCGCAGATCGTTGAAAATTTGCAGCCACCACCCCGCCCGTTTACACTCCGCGGCCACCCGAACGCTTTTGAGGACTCGAAACGGAGCCTGAAAATGAATACCAACACCGCAAGCTATCCTATCCCGAAGACCGCCATCCTCGCGATCATTCTTGCAACGATGGCCCTATCCACGCCGGGCTGCAGTAAGAAAGATGAGGGTCCAAAGGTGATGACCCTTGAGGGCAAAGTCGAGCAACTCGAACTCAAGGCGAACGGGACGGGCGTGCTCACTGTCCTCTATTTCAGTGAGAAACAAAACCAAGACGTCCTCGGCACGGCCCTGATTACGCCGACTACCGAGGTGCTCATCGACGGCGTGATTGCGACCGCCAAGGAAATTCGCATCGGAGAGCGGGTCCGCGGAGACGTTCGTGTCGATAAGAAGGGCAACAAGAAAACCCAGATCGTGGTCAAAATCTACGTGGACCGACCCAAAACGGAGGGGTAGGAGCGTGGTTGAATCGCTATGCCCCTTGATGCTTGGACGACTGTTGCAGTGCTTCTGCTCGTATTCGGGCTGCTCGCCTGTACGCGCATCGCGCCAGACCTGATCTTCATCGGGGCTGTCACCCTTCTCATCGCGTTCGGCATCCTCACTCCTAAAGAAGCCCTCGCCGGCGTCTCCAACCCAGGCGTTATCACGATCGGCGTCCTCTACGTCGTCGCGGCGGGTCTTCAGGAAACGGGCGTGATGGCCTCCCTCGCAACAAGGCTCCTCGGCAGACCCAAGAGCGTCGTCGCCGCGCAGGCGAGAATGATGCTCCCCGTCCTGGGGATGAGCGCTCTGGTCAATAACACCCCGATCGTCGCGATGTGGCTTCCCGTGCTGGACGATTGGGCGAAAAAGCGGCGGATTTCCGCCTCGAAGCTCATGCTCCCCCTCAGCTACGCCGCCATCCTCGGCGGGGCATGCACGCTCATCGGGACCAGCACGAATCTCGTGGTCAGCGGACTCCTTCTCGAACAGGCCCACATCGACAAACCGCTTCATCTCTTTGAAATCGCGAAGGTTGGCATCCCGTGTGCGATTGTGGGCGTCACCTATATCCTACTGGTCAGTCGTTTCATCCTTCCCGATCGAAAACCGGTCGAGGGCGACTTCGCAGACCCCAAAGAGTACACCATCGAAATGCTCGTCGAACCAGGCAGCCCGCTCGTTGGCCAAACGATCGAACAGGCGGGCCTGCGACAGCTTCGCGCGATGTACCTCATGGAAATCAACCGCGAAGACGACGTCCTCGCCGCCGTAAGCCCGCAGACCAAGCTCCAGGCGAACGACCGACTCGTCTTCGTAGGCATCGTCGAGTCCGTCGTCGAGCTTCAGCGCATCCGCGGACTAACCCCCGCCACAGACCAGGTCTTCAAGCTCGACGCCCCCCGCTCTCGCAGAATGCTCATCGAGGCGGTCGTCTCGAACACCTGCCCGCTCGTCGGACAGACCATCCGCGACGGACGATTCCGAACCATCTACAACGCAGCCATCATCGCCGTCTCGCGAAACGGCGTCCGCATCAAAAAGAAGATTGGTGACATCATTCTCCGCTCCGGCGATACGCTTCTTCTAGAAACGCACCAGAGCTTTCTCGATCAGCAGCGAAACTCGCGCGATTTCTTTCTCGTAAGCAAAATCGAGGGCTTTCGAGCACCACGCCACGAACGGGCGACCCGCGCAGCCGTCATCTTTCTCGCGATGGTCGCTCTCGCTGGGACTGGCACCCTCACGCTCTTAACCGCGGGTATGCTGGCCGCTGGCGGGATGATTATGCTGCGATGTTCATCACCGCTGGCTGCCCGCGCCAACGTCAAATGGGAAGTCTTGCTCGCCATCGCCGCATCGCTCGGACTAGCGCAGGCCATGATCAAAACAGGCATCGCCGAAGACGTCGCCGCGGGAATGTTGCAGGTCGCGGGCACCTCGCCCGTCGTCGCACTCGCCGCGATTTACCTGCTAACAATGCTATGCACCGAACTCATGACCAACGCGGGGGCGGCGGTCATCATGTTCCCCATCGGACTCAAAGCCGCAGAGTCGCTCGATGTCAGCGTGCTCCCGTTCGCCATCGCAATTATGCTCGCAGCGTCTTTCGGATTCGCAACGCCTCTTGGCTACCAGACGAACCTCATGGTCTACGGCCCAGGCGGATACAAGCTCCAGGACTTCCTCAAGATGGGCATCCCCCTCAACTTGCTCATGGCATCCATCGCCGTCCCCCTCATCCCAATCTTCTGGCCCTTCTAACACAGATCAGAGCAGCGACGGTAAGGAAGCGACCGTCAGGGCATCGACCGTCAGGGAGCTGACATCGAACAACAAACGCTCAACACGATCCACCGCACCCAATCTCGCACAATCTCAGGCCATCGACGTCCACACTCATCGACCACCGCGACGCAATCCAATTTCGCTATTCATCATTCTGAATTCATGATTCTTTTTTGTTGTCGCCCAAGCGACAACAAAAAAAGAGGCGGTGTCAGTGACAAGTCACCGAACACCGCCTCTTCTGGTTTCTTATCCAACAGGAGAGTCAACCTCTCCCGAGGGAATCACAACATTGACTACCGACTAGCGTCCCTTGCGGGGTGTGCTGCCCTTGGTCGACGGACGAGCGCCCTGCATGAAGGCGTTCATGTCGTCAACGTTCAGGATGCCGTCACCGTTGAGGTCAGCAACCGCGAGGTCGCCACGGCCGCTGCGGCGGAGCTGCTCGATCGAGATCGAGGAAACACCACTTGCACCAGCAGGAAGACCTTCAACACCACAGCAGCTCTTCGACGAAGTGAGGAAGTTCATGCTGATGAACGCATAGTCATCAGTCGTGACCAATCCGTCGCCGTCGATGTCGGCATGCGGGCCTACGGTATCGCAGTCCGTATCACCGGTGCCGTAGTCAGCGCCAAACTGGCTGACGAACGTACCGTAGTCAAGCACGTCGATGGTGTAGATGCTCGGTTCAGAACCAGCAAGGTTCTTCTTCCAACCATCAAGGTTACCACCGATGAGCCAGTTGCCACCGAACGCGGGATCGCCGCGGAATGTAGCACTGAGGCTACCACCGGAGCAGTCGCCAGCACCAAAGAGGTAGCAGCTACGCAACGTGTGAAGCTGATCCCAAGCGGTGATGCAGTCCCAGTTGCCGTGACCCGGAATCTTCAGCGCGTCTTTCGACTTGCCGACGATGTCCAGACCGCCACCGAACTCGACAGGAACGCTGAAGTACTCAGGTGCCTGAATCGTGTTGGCGTACAACGTGAACTTGATGCAACGCGTTAGGCCATCACCAGGCTGGGTCGATGCCGACGGCGAAAGACCGATCGTGATGTCAATCGCGGTCTGGTCGTTGACTTCGACCGTCCAGCAACCGTCGCCACCGGTGTCGCTCGCTGCCGATGCCGGGGATCCCGGGCTACCAGCAACTTTGCCACACCAGTCAGAAGCAGCCGAACAACAGATGTTCGTACGACCAGCAACAAACTCGCCGCCCGTCATACGCGCCGGCGAAGCAGTGGTCTCGCTCTCGTGCTGCTCAAGGCAGGTCAACGTCGAGTTACCACAGCTGTCCGAAACGCTCGGTGCGGCCCAGTCCAACATCGCCGTCGGCTGACCACAGTCAACGTTCGACTTAATACTGTCCGGAACGTCGATCGAGACGTCGTTATTCGCAACGACGTTGTCGCTGCAAATCGGGTTGACGCCGATGCGCTGTCCGCTGTTGTCCACAAGGTACGTGTTCATTGGGTTGTTGCTGTCGAAGCAGATGTCACACGAGTCACAGGCGTTCATGCCCATCTTCGTGAAACTCAGCGACAACATCGAAGCGTTACCCGCAGGACCGTCACCGGCACCGAAGCCAACACCAACGACAACAAAGATCGTACCGGCAGCTTCATCGACGACCGGACCGAAAACCAAGTCCGAGTACGCACCAGCACCAGCAACGCTGTTGTAACGCATGCAGCTAGGATCGTAGTTGATCAGGAACTGACCACCGTTGACCGGGGCAGTTGCCGCAGCCACGTTGACCGACGCCGTGATCTTGCTACCAGCTGTGAAGCATAGGCCGTCAGCCTTGCCGCTGTCGTCAAATGCAATCGTCAGATCCGGAACCAGCGAGCACTCGCAGAATCCGCTTACGCAAGACGGAGCCGTAAGGCCCGTTGCGTCCGCACATTCCTGGTCCGTCGTACAAGCGATCGCCGAAGCGGTCACGTCCGTACCCGAGCAGCTCTCGTCCGCCGCACAGATGTCGTCGAACGTACAGGGGTTATCGTCACCAACGCCGTTGCACGCATCACCAGCGGCGACTGCCGTCTGGATGCACGTACCACGCTGTCCGGCGATGCTACAGCTTGCGACCGAACAGGTGTTCGCATCTTCCGGCGAACAAACGTCGCCCGTGACTGCGTCACAGCACTGGCCAGCACCCTGGTCCCAAGCAGCGATGGGAATGTTCGTGCAGGCGAAAAGCGCCAAGTTGCAGGAGTCAACCGTGCATGCATCGTTGTCGTTGCAGTCGGCATCCGACGTACATGACGGGCACTCAAGCAGGTCGTTAGCACCACCCGCACCTGGGCAAGTCTGACCGGCCGAGAAAACGCGAGCGTTTGTCGTCTGAACATCGTCACACTGCGAACTCGTAATACCATCGACGCAAGATCCGGCACCGAGGTCCGTGCAACATGCACCAACAGTAACTTCCAGTTCGCCCGGAACGGCAGCAGCGAGGTCAACGTTCTGGGGCGGCGTCTGATCGTCGCCGAGGAACGTCGACACATTCATGCCAACCCAAGGAAGGGTGTAGACACCCTTTGCGCCCGCTGGCACTTCAAAGACGTACGTCGCAAGATACTCGGTGAGGCCGAGGTCCGCCCGCGACTCGCTGGACTCAGTCAGAGCAGCAAAGCAGTTCGCTCCGGCAGGGTCGTTGATACCGCAGTCAGCCTGGAACGTTCCGAAGATGTCCGGGGCCTTGAACAGCCAATCGTCGCGACCCGTGGTGATGAACGCAAAGGCGCACACGCCACCGTTACAGCCCGCACCCAACACATTACCATACGCAGTGATGCACGTGCCAGCATTCGCGCAAGGCACGCTTCCGTTCAGAAGGTCGGCTGCGCCAACGCAAGAACCGGCACCAGTGCCGCAATCCGCGTTCGCACCCAACAGCCCCATGGCATCGACGCGAACCTCGTACGAACGAACCAGACCTGCTGCACCCCAACTATGGAGTTCAGCTTCCCAGAACGTGATACCGCCACCGCCGGCCACCGTCAGACGCTGACCTGAAATGTCAGCGTTGGTGTAGTAGCCACCGTTGCCGTACGCCCCGCTGAAGTGGTCCGCCTTTGGCGTCAGTTGAACGACCGCCGTGACTCCGGCCGCTGCAACGCTGGAGCGCACCGTGTCGGATGGACCTGACAACAAACGCGAAGTGCCAGCCTTAGCACCACGCTCAGTTCGCAGCGAACCGTCACGCGGTCCGCCCTGCACGCTGACGGCAATCGCCAACGCACTAACTACCGTGACGCCCAAGAAAGGTCGCCACATCCTAAAGTTACCTGCCTTCATTTTCCTTACCTCCAATAAAGGGAAAAGTTCCCATGTCCCAAGTCGCTATTGACTGAAGAATACAACTCTTTTTTCAAACCTAGCTTCCAAACAAAACAACTCTGCAGCAAGAACGTCAAGAATTCTCGGAGCGAACGACGGGCGGCTGCAACTTCGCCCAACGACTCCAAACCAATTAACATCGTATCGCCCTATGACCTCCTGCTATTAAAATACCTAGCTTTCCCCACTGATACCGCATCGAATATCCTCTCTAAAGGAACCATCAAGAGGCCGGGCCGGCGAGGCAAGCCCGCCCGGCACCCTGCGGTTTCCTGTTTACATCAACAATACAAGCACTCCAACATCGCCCGACAAACGCGCCCGTTACGGACAGGGCGTGATCGAAAGCACGTACGGAACCAGCTTCGCAGCATCGACGTGCGCGACGATGTCCGTCACGTTCGTCGATTCGGACTGCGGAACCGGAATCGGATTACGCACGTACACCTGGTACTCCCAAGGTGCGCCG
>JAJRUK010000308.1 GCA_024277835.1 Planctomycetota bacterium
CGAGACATCCCCGACGACGCGGTTGAGTCCGCCGTCGCCGAGGCGATGTGGTATCCCGAGTATCGCGAGTACGTCTACGACGAATCAGCCACAGGGTGAGCAACCGAATCGGGCGTAGCGTTTGTTTTCTTCGCGCTGACGCTTGCTTTCGCCGGGGCGCTTTCTTTGACTTCTTTCCCGGCTTGGCGTGCCAGTTCGCGATATTGATGGATGACCGATTCCTGCATCTGTTCAGCGAGTTGTGCCGCACGTTCGGGGTTCATTTTCGCAAGTTGTCGGAACCTGTTTTCGCTATCCAGATAGACTGAAATGGGCGTCTTGGGTTCTTTCGAGTCGAGTCGTAGCGGGTGCTGATGTTCGTCTGCGCGGCGCGGATCATACCGATACAAAGGCCAATGCCCGCAATCAACCGCGAGCTTCTGCTGCGCGAGTCCATCGTGCATTTCAAAACCATGCGCGATGCAATGACTGTAGGCGATGACGATCGACGGACCGGGGAAGCTTTCCGCTTCGACGATCGCCTGGACGGTTTGATTATCGTTGGCACCCATGGCGACGTTGGCGACGTAGACATTTTCATATGCCATCGCCATTTTTCCTAGGTCTTTCTTGCCGCTGGCTTTTCCGGCGGTGGCGAACTTGGCGATCGCACCGAGCGGAGTCGCCTTGGACGCCTGTCCGCCCGTGTTCGAGTAAACCTCCGTGTCCAGAACGAGGATGTTGATGTCCTGCCCGGACGCGAGGACGTGATCGAGACCGCCGAACCCGATGTCATACGCCCAGCCATCACCGCCCATGATCCAGACGCTTCGTTTGATGAGTGTGTCCGCGACGCTGAGGAGGTTGAACGATGTTGCGCATCCGATTTGACTGAGTTTCAGTTTGAGTTTTTCGACGCGCTCTCGTTGGGCGATGATGCCCGCTTCGTCAGACTGATCGGCGTTTAGAATGGCGTCTGCGAGCGTTGGGCCGACTTTGTCTTTGAGTTGTCCGAGGAGGTTTTTGGCGAAGCGGTTTTGGCTGTCGATCGAGAGTCGAAACCCGAGTCCGAATTCAGCGTTGTCCTCGAAAAGCGAGTTCGACCAAGCGGGGCCGTGTCCTGCGCTGTTTTTCGTCCACGGAGTCGTTGGCAGGTTGCCGCCATAGATCGACGAGCACCCGGTTGCGTTGGCAATAATCGCGCGGTCGCCGAAGAGTTGGCTGACGAGCTTGACGTACGGTGTTTCTCCGCAGGCGGCGCACGCTCCGGAGAATTCAAACAGCGGCAGCAAAAACTGCGAGCCTTTGACGGACCCGATCTTGATATCGCGTCGATCCAGCTCTGGCAGTTCGAGGAAGAAGTCGAAGTTCTCGCGTTCCTGCTTACGGATCGGGGGTTGGGGTTGCATGTTGATCGCACGATAACCGGGGTCTTCTTTGCTAATCGCCGGGCAGATTTCAACGCACAATTCGCACCCGGTGCAGTCTTCGGGGGCAACCTGGAGGGCGAATTTAAGACCCGAGTACTCGCGTCCGCGCGCATCGGTCGCTTTGAACGTCGGCGGAGCGTTTTCCAGGCACTGCGGTTCAAACGCCTTGGGGCGGATGGCGGCGTGCGGGCAGACAAGGGCGCACTTGTTGCACTGAATGCAAAGCTCGGTATCCCAGACGGGGATTTCGAGCGCGATGTTTCGTTTTTCCCACTTGGCGGTCCCTGTTGGGAACGTGCCATCGCTTGGCATGGCGCTGACAGGAAGATCGTCGCCATAGCCGGCGATCACGGGTGCAAGTACGTCTCGGACGAACCCCGGTGCATCGTACGCGACGGTGCTGGGGCGTGTACGCAGGTCGGTTGTGTGCCCGGGGACTTTGACGGCGTGGAGGTTGGACAGGGCCGCATCGACGGCGGCGAAGTTTTTCGCGAGCACCGCTTGCCCCTTTGAACCGTACGTTTTCTGGATGGTTCCCTTGATTTTCTCGATGGCTTCCTCTTTCGGGAGAACGCCCGAGATGGCGAAAAAGCATGTCTGCATGATCGTATTGATCCGCCGACCCATGCCCGCTTCGCCCGCCACTTTGTAGGCGTCGATCACGTAGAAACAGAGCTTCTTGACGATGATTTGTTTTTGCACTTCGGTCGCAAGCGTCTCCCAGACTTCGTCTGCGGGCACCTCGGTATTCAGCAGGAACGTCGCACCCTCCATCGCGTGATGAAGCATCTCGAATCGTTCGAGGAAGAAGGGTTGATGGCAGGCGATGAAGTTTGCGCGATCCACAAGGTACGTCGAGCGGATGGGTTTGGGGCCAAAGCGCAGGTGCGAGACGGTCATTGACCCCGCCTTTTTCGAGTCGTATACGAAGTAACCCTGCGCATAGTTGTCTGTCTGCTCGCCAATGATCTTAACGGAGTTTTTGCTCGCGCCGACGGTCCCATCCGAACCGAGTCCGTAGAAAATGCCTCGAACGACGTCGTCTTCTTCGGTGCTGAACGATCGATCGTAGTCGAGAGAGTTGTGGGTGACGTCGTCTTTGATGCCGATCGTGAAGTGGTTTCGCGCGCGAGGTTTGCTAAGTTCGTCGAAGGTTGCCTTGACCATCGCGGGCGTGAATTCCTTGGAAGACAGTCCGTATCGACCGCCGACCACGCGCGGAATTTTCTCGAATTCGCAGTCGTTCTCACCGAAACGCTCGGAGATCGCAGTCACGATATCCTGATATAGCGGCTCGCCCATCGCGCCCGGTTCTTTCGTTCGATCGAGCACCGCGATGTGCGTGACCGTTTTCGGCAGCGATGCGACCATGCTCGTAGCATCGAACGGTCGGAACAGGCGAACTTTGAGAAGTCCGACTTTTTCGCCGCGTTTTGTAAGGTATTCTACAGTTTCATGGGCAGCTTCCGCGCCCGATCCCATCATTACGATTACCTTGGTCGCTTCAGGATCGCCCACATAGTCGAACAAGCGATACGATCGCCCCGTGATTTTCGCGAGCCGGTTCATCGTGTCTTGCACAATGCCGGGGCAAGCATCGTAAAATGGATTCACCGCTTCGCGCGCCTGAAAAAAGACGTCCGGGTTCTGCGCGCTGCCTCGAAGCGTGGGGCGATCGGGGTTGAGCGCGCGCGAGCGATGCTGATGGATTACGTTGTCTGGAATCATCGCGCGGATATCGTCTTCGGTCAGCGCTTCGATTTTCGTGATTTCGTGCGACGTTCGGAACCCGTCGAAAAAGTGTATAAACGGAACACGCGACTCAAGCGTCGCCGCATGCGCGATCAGCGCGAAATCCATCACCTCCTGAACGTTGCCCGCCGCGAGCATCGCAAACCCCGTGCTGCGAGCCGCCATGACGTCGCTGTGGTCGCCGAAGATCGACAACGCGTGGGTCGCAACCGTCCGCGCAGAAACATGAAACACCGTCGGGGTGAGTTCGCCGGCGATTTTGAACATGTTGGGGACCATCAAAAGAAGTCCCTGCGACGCAGTGAAGGTCGTCGCGAGCGCCCCGGTCGTCAGCGCGCCGTGGATGGTGCCGGCTGCTCCGCCCTCGCTTTGCATTTCTGTAACACTTGGAACAGTGCCCCAGATATTCGGCACGCCTTTGGACGCCCAGAGGTCCGCCCATTCGCCCATACCAGAGCTAGGCGTGATGGGGTAGATAGCGATCACATCGCTGACGCGATGCGCGATGAAAGCGGCGGCCTCGTTGCCGTCGATAGTGACAAGCTGGCGGTCCATGCGATACTCTCCTTTGCTTGGCTCTGGCGGGGCGGTGCTCCGTGGGCGAATCGTTCAAGGAGCACCGGACCAGAACTGCCCACCGGGGGGCTGCACGATGCGTTCCAAACGCATGGGGCAGCCCAGGAATCTGACGTTGTCAGGCGAAAAAGGCCGCTTTGTAGTTGTCGAGAGTTGTCGAGTTACCAGATCAACTTACGCGATTGTGACAAGAGAAACAGTTTCGGATTTAAGATTGACGTAGATGCGTATCGCCATCGTTACACCAGCAGCCATCGGTACCCGCAAGGGAAACCGAATCACAGCGAATCGCTGGGCGCGATTGCTGCGCTCGTTGGGTCACCGAGTTTCGGTGTTGACCACGTATGAAACCGGCAAATATGAAACCTGTAGGTTTGATGCGCTCGTAGCGCTCCACGCAATGAAGAGCTCGCGGTCTGTCGTTCGATTTCGTAAGGCCTGTCCGCAGGCGAGGATTGTCGTTTTGCTAACCGGGACCGATGTCTATGGCGACCTCGGTGGTTCGCGTGCGGCAATGATATCGCTTGAGCTTGCCGACCGCCTCGTCATGCTTCAGCCACTGGCGATTGCGGAGATTCCTCGTAAGTACCGTCGAAAGGCGTCGGTGATCTACCAATCCGTTGAGCCGGTCAGGTTGAAGGCGACTCGTCAACGGCGGCAATTCCGAATTATCGTTGTGGGGCATCTTCGACCAGTGAAAGATCCGTTTCGCGCTGCCATGGCGGTTCGCGCCCTCCCGGATTCGTCGCGAATCGAAGTCTTGCACTATGGGGCGGCGCTTTCCGATGGGATGCGGCGTCGCGCGCTCCAGGAGCAGGCGCGCAACCCGCGTTATCGCTGGATGGGCGATAGGTCTCGCTCAGTGGTGATGCGAGCGCTGGTCATGGGCGATTTGTGTGTGTTGTCCTCGCGGTCGGAGGGGGGGGCGAATGCAGTTGGTGAAGCAATTGTGATGGGGACGCCCGTAGTTTCGGCGCGCATCGCTGGTTCGATTGGACTCCTGGGGAGGGCGTATCCGGGATATTTCCCGGTCGGGGACACGAAATCTCTTTCAAAATTGCTCCTCCGCGCCGAGGCAGACCGGCGGTTCTACGATCGGTTGAAGGCAGCCTGCGATTCATTAGTGCCGTTGTTTGATCCAAAACGAGAGCGCGCGGCGCTTTGCGAGCTATTTTCGAGCACCGACTGATCTTGGTCGTTTGGCGCGGCGGGGGAAGGTTGGGGGGAAGGTCGGGGTAGGGTTGACAGGGGGCTTGCCCTGCGATGAGATACGGGTAATTAAATCTTGGGCTCGCCGCCGGTCCCTAGCGGGGTGCATCTATTCCGATCGTCTTTTTTCCAACGACCGAGACGTATGAGGAGTTCTCACCGGTTTGCCCAACCCGATGGAGGCTGAGTTAATGTCGTACGAGGATAAGACGATCGCTTGCGAAGACTGTGGTGCGGATTTTATTCATTCCGCGGATGACCAAGCACGCTACGCGGAGCGCGGGTTCACCAACGAACCCAAGCGCTGTCGTGACTGCCGGGCAAAACGTAAAGCGTCAAGCCAGCGCGGTGGCGGCGGTGGTGGTGGCGGCGGTGGTGGGGGTGGATACGGCGACTCACGTCCGCCTCGGGAGTTTCACCCGGCTACCTGCGAAGCTTGCGGAACGGAGACAGAGGTTCCGTTCAAACCCGTTGAGGGTCGACCGGTTTACTGCCGCGATTGTTATCGCAGTCGCAGCCAATAAGAGCGACGATCGCAAGACAATTTCAAAGACCCTCGCACAAG
This sequence comes from Planctomycetota bacterium, assembly GCA_024277835.1. Classification (GTDB taxonomy): domain Bacteria; phylum Planctomycetota; class Phycisphaerae; order UBA1845; family UBA1845; genus JAJRUK01. The sequence goes on from JAJRUK010000308.1 coordinate 5,512, forward strand.
TGTGCGGGGGTTTTTTCGTGACTGGCTTGTCTGCGCTCCGGTGACGCAGGGAACCCCCATCGATCCCTCCCTGGGTACAAGGGAGGACGGAAGAAGAAAGTCGCCATGGTTGACGGAACTTCTTTGAGTTGGCCGGAACTTCCTTTAGCAGTCTGTTGAAAAGGTGTGGCACCGGTTTGTAACCGGTGCGATATCGCCTGTTCCAAGGTTCAGCACCGGTTACAAACCGGTGCCACATAGAAAAACTTCGTTTTTCAACAGTTAGTCGGTGAGGGTTGTGACGCGGAGGGCTTCTTCGAGTGTTGTGCTGCCGTTGCGGACCTTGGCCATCGTGTCGTCGCGGAGGGTGATCGCGCCATGTTCGAGTGCATATCGCTGCAACTGTTCGGTTGTTGCCTTTTCGATGACGAGGTTGGCGAGTCCTTGATCGAACGGGACGTATTCGAACACACCCGCTCTATCGTAATACCCGCTTCGCAGGCAGCGCGAGCAGCCGGCCCCTCGAAAGATTTCCACACCGGGTCGCTCGGGGGGGATGCCCATGATTTTTTTTTCGGCGAGGGTGGGTTCGTATGCGCGGCGGCAGTTCGTGCAGATCATTCGAACCAGCCGCTGGGCCATCGTTCCGATGAGCGCGCTCGCGACCAGGTAGGGTTCACAGCCCATGTCCAGTAGTCGCGTCACTGCACCGACAGCGGTGTTGGTATGAAGCGTAGCGAAAACAAGGTGGCCCGTGAGCGATGCTTCGATGGCGAGTCGCGCGGTGGACTCATCGCGAATCTCGCCGACCATAATGATGTCGGGATCGTGACGAAGAATGCTCCGCAGCGCCATCGAGAAAGAGACGCCGTATTCCTCATCGACCGCGACCTGATTGATTCCCGGCATTTCATATTCAACGGGGTCTTCGATCGTGATGATGTGTCGGTCGATGGTGTTGACCTGCTGAAGTGCGACGTAAAGCGTGGTCGTCTTGCCGCTGCCTGTTGGTCCGGTGATTAGTATGATTCCGTAGGGGCGATGAATCAACCGTTCAAACGCCTGCCTCAGTTCAATGCCCATGCCGAGTTTTTCGAGTGACAGCGCGGACCTGTTCTGTGACAGTAATCGGAGCGTGATGCGTTCGCCGCGCGCGGTCGGGATGACCGCGACACGGACGTCGATATCTTGATCGAAGCTACGTTGCGTGAATCGTCCGTCTTGTGGTTTTCGCCTCTCGGTGATGTCGAGCGTGGCAAGCACCTTGATTCGGGAGACCAGTGCGGAGGCGACCTCAGAGGGGAACGCGCGTGCTTCGATGAGACGTCCGTCGATGCGCAGGCGGATGCGAACTCGATCCGCCTCTGGTTCGACGTGGATATCGCTCGCGCGGCGATCGACGGCTTCGTCGATGATGCTATCGAACTGCTCGACGATGTTGATACCGCTCCCTGCCGATTCGGTGACTCGCGCTGACGGCGGCGGGAGGGCGGTCATCCTTGCCCCCTTGGCCCGAGCCTCCGCATAGACCTCGTCGAGAACAGCACGAATCTGGAATCGTGGGCTGACTACGTACTGAATGGGGCGCTCGAACCGAGCCTGAATCGTCGAGCGAACTGCCGGGTCGATTGGGTCCGCGACGGCAGCGACAAGCTGCCCGGACACCTCGCCAAAGAGCAAGCACATACGTTGTCTGGCGATGTTTTCAGGAAGCGTCAGCACCCAGGCGTTGGTGGGTCGTCTTCGTGTGAGGTCGAGGAATCGCAAGCCGGACACGTCGGCATAGAGCTGTCCGACGTCCGCCTCGCTGATGACGTCGTTTCGGATCAAGACTTCGATGAGCGGAACACCGTCGATCTCAGACTCTCGGCGATGATTGGCAAGTTGAACCGGCGGCAGCATACCGCCGCCGATGAGCTTGGACACGATCAGCTGTTCTGCTGCCTCGGCTGCGATCATGATGCGGCCCATCCACGCGCGACCACAAGAGCCGTCGCGTCATCGTCCGGGGTTGCGCCGGAAAGGTGAGTTGTCCACAGCTTTACGATACGCCCGAGAACATCGTCAGCAGACCCGAACGAGTCGCTGGCAAGCAGCGCGTCGTGAAGGCGATCACTACCGAGCGCCTCGCCGCCAGCGCCAGAAGCGTCCACCAGCCCGTCCGTGTATACGATTAACCGGAAAGCGTCTGGAAGATCGACGCGCGTGGCCTCGTAGACATACTCCGCATCGACCCCGAGTACGAGCGAGGTTTGATCCATTGTCAGCAGTCGTCCCGCTTTGAGCATCAGAAGCGGTGGTACCCCGCCCGCGTTGATATACGAAAGTTTTCCAACGGAGCTGTCGATCGCGATGTACAGCGTGGGTAGCACCTGATGTGAACTGGAATTGGCGACGATGGTGTTGATCGCATTGAACATGGACGCGGGGTCCATGACGGAATCCTCATCGACGCGAATGGCGGTTGAGACTGCACCGCGGATCATCGCGGCCTGTGCCAACCCGGTCATGCCATGTCCGCCGCAATCCACGAGAAGAATTGCCAACTGCTGCTCGTCCACATGGTGAACCCAAACGAAGTCGCCGCGTCGGGCACGTCCGGGAAAGCGTTTTTCCGCCAGTTGGTACGAATCGCTCGACTTGGGCGTTTCGGAAAGGGCGTCTTGCACGCGGCGGATCGTCGTCATCCAGGCTGCACTTTCGCGCGCTGCCACGTTGGGCAAACTTCGAAGCGTACTGCCAAGCAAGCTTCCGATCTGTGCGCCGGCCGCGATCGCATAGGCGGTGCTCGATGTGGGGAAGGGTCTCTTACCGCTGGGGCGATCCACGTACAGTATGCCGATGATCTCTCCGCGATCGGTGAGTGGAGCGACAACCCCTGTCACTGCATAGCCAAGCTTCTTGTCGATCTGCCGCGCCGATTGCGGATAGCAACCCGCGACCTGCTGGAGGATCGGAGCAAGGACAAAGGCTTCGCTGACAGGTGTGAGCGATCCGCCGGTCATCTGGGCGAGACCGCGATGGGCGATCGGTCGAAGTTCCATTTTCTTGTCGCCTCGAAGAGCGATGAACCCGCGTTCGGCGTTGAGGTCGAGAATGACGCGACCGAGTGCCGCAGACGCGACATCTTCAGCGCGTCCGGTCAGCGCTTGATCCGCGCCGACCTGAGCAACCCGCTCAAGCTGTCCAATGGTGAGTGAGACGGGTTGTTTGAATTTAACCCATTCTGCACCGGGCGGGTCGCCTTTCTCAGGCGTCAGGAAACGCATGTCGAGAACTTCCGAGACATTCGTCTCATCGACGAACTCGAAAATGCGGTCGCCGACGCGAAGAATGTCACCCGCGGTCAGGATCGTCTCGGAAATCTGCTCGCCATTGACGAAGCTCTTGTTGCTGCTACCCAGATCAACCGCACGAAATCGTCCATCCGGCGTTAGCTCGATCCGGGCGTGCTCGCGCGAAATCATGTCAGACTCGACGCTTATCTGGCAAGTCTCTGCGCGACCGATCAGGATTTGACCGCTATCGAGCTTGTATGCGAGGCATTGTCCGTTGTCGTCCAGGTATCGAAGTGTGGCCATGCCCGACCTCGTCTCCAATCTTGTTCGCCATGGCGGTAGTGTGCGCGATGGCGTTTTCTCGTTGTTGGTTATTGTCTCAGTTCGACGGTTGTAATGAACGTGTCGCCGCTGATGTCAAAGGTAAACCCCACGATCGCACCGCATAATCCCGTCGAGGTCGCTTCCAACCAGCGAGGTTCTCCGCGTCCGGTGGTTTCTCCGGTTTCATTATCGAGGAACTCGCCGCCCGCCGTCCCTACGATTAGATTTTCGTTGCACGGAATCTCAAGAACATCCGTCGAACCCGGAACAAGTAAGCCTGTCCCGGCAACACCCAGGCTCGCGGTGACCGCGTTTTCTTCAATGAACAGCCCATCGGGGAGGTTCTCCGGTCGCGTCATGGTCGTATAAAATTCGACATCCACCGCGTCGGTCGTGGCGAGATTGCGGAAAGCGATCGTCACAAACTGATCTGCCGGTCGCGCGACTTCGCTGTCCGGTGCGGTCCCCGGGGTATCCGCAATGTCCGCAATGTCCGCGATATCATTGAGAAGTGAATCGCACCCGCCTGCGGCAATTACGATGATGCCCAAAAGGGCGACGGTGGTCTTCGATACGCTTTGCCAAGTTCTTTGCATGGATGAGGAACCTCCTTGTGCGTGACAGGATGCCCGCATCGCGCTTTTTTTGCAAATGGGCGGATGTGTTCACGGTCGATCGCCAAGCAGGATCTGACCCCGCGCGTGACGACGACGAGGGAGGTTTGGGCGAAATGGATGAAATAGGTGGCAGTAGGCAGGAATTGAGTTCTGCCGCGAGGATTCAATTGACGCGTGACCGGGGGGGCATATACTGGTGTTCGCTTGGGACATTCTGTCTGCGTGCTCGCGTTGAGTCGGAGACGGGGTGGGTCTGCGCATATCGTCTCGATTGAGGCTGGTATGCGGCGAACCGATGTAGCGGGAGCGACTTCCGCTGCTTAAGGTGAAGCGTCTGGTGAAGTGATGACGAGATTCTCGCAACATGGTTAGGTCGTGCAAACAAAGAGGGTTGTTTGCGCCGAAGTCGACCTGCCGGCGGGTACTGTTTGGATCAAGCGGAGCGCGGTGATGCACTAAGATTGCCCCATCCAACGTCAAACGGTTTTTTGCCCGCGTGGGATCGCGTTTTGCGCCCACGCTTTTTTGTAGACTAATGGTGCTCGTCGTATTGAACGACGGCAGCTTGGAAGGAACAGACGGAACGCGATGAATACGGACCTGATCAGATTCATTGACTCGATCAGTCGAGACAAGGCGATCGATAAGGAAAGCGTCTTTGCTGACCTTGAGGCCGCCATTGTCTCCGCTGCGCGTAAGCACTTTGGGTGCGATGAAGAGGAGGAAGCTTCCGCCTCGATTGATCGGCAGACGGGTGTGATCGTTGCGACGGTCGCGGGGAAGCCCATCGACATGCAGTCATTGGGGCGAATTGCCGCGCAGACCGCCAAGCAGGTCATGATTCAGCGCATTCGCGAGGATGAGCGAAACTCCATTTTTGACGAGTATTCGCAGCAGGTTGGGGCAGTCGTGACGGGGACGGTCACGCGATATGAAGGCGGCGGGCTGACCGTCAATCTCGGTCGTGTCGAAGCTTTTATGCCCCGCAGCGAGCAGATTCCAGGTCAGATGCATCATCCCGGCGAGCGGATACGCGGGATGATTCTCGACGTTCGCGAAGAAACGAATCAAGTGCGTATCGTCTTGACGCAAACACACCCGGACTACATTCGCAAGCTCTTTGAACTGGAAGTGCCAGAGGTCGCCGAGAAGGTGATCGAGGTTCGAGCGCTCGCTCGTGAGGCTGGCTATCGTACGAAGATCGCGGTGTCATCCATTGACATGAAGGTCGATCCGGTCGGCGCGTGCGTCGGCGTTCGCGGTAGTCGCATTCGCAACATCGTGGACGAGCTTGGCGGCGAGAAGATTGATATTGTTCGGTGGAACGAGTCCTCGCAGGTACTCATCAGCAACGCGCTGAAACCGGCGGAGATCAAAGAGACGTTTCTGTGTTTTGAGTTGGGTCGCGCGACGGTCATCGTGGACGAGGATCAATTGTCTCTTGCCATTGGGAAGCGCGGGCAAAATGTTCGACTCGGTGCTCGCCTGACGGGTTGGGACATCGACATTCTTACGCCAGCGGATTATGACCGCAATATGGACGGGATGGAACGCGTCTTGAAGGTGATTGACGGCGTTGATGACGTTCTTCTCGACAAGCTTCTAGCGATGGGTGTGATCTCTGTCGGCGATGTGAAGTCGGTCGGTGCGGATCCGTTGATTAACGAACTTGGCGTCGAGGCGGAGCTTGCCAAGACGATGGTCGAAGCTGCCAACGCCGCCGCCGATGGGCTTGCAGCCGAGGCTGCCGAAGCGAAGAGGATCGAGCAGGAATCGCGCCAAGCGATGAAGGCCCAGCTCGAAGCGGGTGGTCCGTTGCCAGCGGCGGAAAGCACTGAGAGCACAGCCGTCGCTGAAGCTACGGCGCCTTCACCTGTCGAGGCTAGCCCTGCTGAGACACCAGCGGAATCGCCGGAGGCTGAAGCGGTTAACACGCCTGAGCCGGTCGTGGAAGTAGAAGTAGCAGAACCGGTCGTTGAGGGTGTCGGCGCGGAGAGTGAATCAATCAAGGACGAGGGGCTAGAAGAGCAACCCTCTTAAGAATAGAAGCAAGTGTGCCTGATTGATCGGGCGCGAGCGAGAATGGCTGTCGCGACTGAGCGGCACGGAGATTGACGTTGGCTGAGAAATTGCGTGTTCACCTTCTTGCGAAGGAATTGAACGTCACCAGTAAGACAATTATCGAGAAGTGCAAAGCCGAGGGTATCGACACTGTGAAGAATCACATGTCGACGCTCAGCGCCGGGTTGCACGCGACGATTACTGAGTGGTTTAGTGAGGGTGAGCACGCGACGGTGATGGAGACATCGAGTCGGGTTGATCTTGACAAGGTTCGCGTTAAACCCAAACGAAAAGTTGCTGTCAAGACGGAAGATGCCGATGTTGTCGAGACGTCTGGCTCGACGGCAGTCGCGGAAATGCCTTCCGTCGCCGAAGAATCTGCCCCATCAACGACCATCGAAAGTCCATCGACCGATGAACCGGTTGTGGCGGCGGAGGCTGGCGACGGCGTCGTCGATACAACGGTCGCGCCAGTTGAGGTTGCTGAAGATTCTGCGGTGGATGACGCTGACGACACGGAGACCTTGGTCCCCGCTGCCGAAACGGCTGCACCTGCACCTGCATCGACTGAGGATGCTGAAGTTGTCGAACCGCCCGAAGAGCCGATCGAGCGCAAGCCCGTTGTTCCTGCCGGACCGCAAAATGTTCCTGCGGCGGCGAAGTTGGCCGGGCCTCGCGTCGTTCGGTACGAAGCTCCCGAGTATCATCCCGCGCCACCGCGCCGCGCGCCTCGCCCGCAGCAAGGCGGTCCGGGGCCTGCTCCTGGCGCTGCTCCCGAAGGTGACAAAGGCGGTCGTCGTCGCGGTCGTGGCGGCGGACGCGACAGTTCTCCTGGCGAACGTCGCGAGCGCGACTTGGCTGAGCGTCGGGAACGCCTCGCGGGGGCGACGGGTCGTCGAATTCATCGTCGTCGCGCAACCCAGCACGGTGGGGGAGGGGGGCAGCATTTCGACGTTGGCCCCAAGACCAACGCGACGGTGCATGAACCCATCCGAATGAAAGAATTCTGCTCTGAGACCGCGCTGAACTTTATGCAGCTAGTAAAGATCTTGCGCGACGAGCACGGTATTCTTGGCAACGTCAATATGACGCTGCCAACGGAGACGGCTCAGCTGCTCGCCCTTCACTTCGGGATTGAGCTTGAAGTCATTCCCGCCAAGACGATGCTCGACGAATTGGTCGAGGAGTATCAGAAGCGCGATCGCGAGAAACTGACCCCGCGTCCGCCCGTCGTGACGCTTCTGGGGCATGTCGATCACGGCAAGACAAGTTTGATGGATCGCATCCGAAAGACGCGCGTCGCCGCCGGCGAGGACGGCGGGATTACGCAGCACATCGGTTCGTATCATCTACAATCGGAACATGGCCCGGTGACCTTTCTGGATACCCCGGGTCACGAAGCGTTTACCGCGATGCGTCAGCGTGGAGCGCAGGTGACGGATGTGGTCGTGCTCGTGGTGGCTGCGGACGACGGGATCATGCCGCAGACGATCGAGGCGATCAACCACGCGAAAGCGGCGGAGGTTCCCGTTGTTGTCGCCCTGAACAAATGGGATCTGGGCGATCAGAATAAGCTGCGGATTTTCGGACAGCTTGCCGAGCACGGACTCACACCAAGCGGTGAGTGGGGCGGTGATACTGATGTCTTGCCCACCTCGGCGACGACTGGTGACGGTGTTACGGAGCTTGTCGATCACCTTGCGGATTTGGCTGACGTCTTAGAGTTAAAGGCCGACGCGACGCTCCCAGCCTATGCCACCGTCCTTGAAGCGGAGACAAAAGTCGGTGTGGGTTCGGTTGCACACATCTTGGTTGTTGAGGGCACGTTGCGTGTTGGCGACTTCGTCGTTTGCGGAAACGCAGCCGGCAAGGTTCGCGCGCTTCTTGATGATCGCGGCAACAAGATGAAAGAGGCTGGTCCGGGGATTCCTGCGGAAGTGTGGGGTCTCGACGACGTTCCGGCTTCTGGTGATAAGCTTTTTGCTGTCGCTGCGCTGACTCGGGCCAAGCAGATTGCCTCGGAGACCAAGCAGTATCGCCTCGATCAAAGTCGCGTGCAGTCACGAAAGGTGATGTCGCTCGAGCATATGTTCCAGCAGCGCACCAGCGACGAGGTGCCTGAGCTAAACGTTATTCTCAAGGCGGATGTCGATGGCAGTCTGACTGCGCTACGAGCGTCGCTGGGCGACATACCGTCGGACGAGGTTCGATTGGGCATTCGCCACGCGGGTGTTGGACCCGTCAACGACAGTGATATTCTCTTGGCGTCTACGTCGAAAGCGATCATCGTTGCGTTCCGGGTCGAGACCTCTGTGGGTGCTCGCAGGCTTGCCGAGCAGCATGGTGTCGATGTGCGTCCTTATCGCGTGATCTATGACGCCTGCGACGACATTCGCAAAGCGCTGTCCGGGCTACTGACTCCGGACGAAAAAATCGAAGGCCGCTCGGTCATCGACGTTCGGCAAATTTTCCGGATCACGAAGCTCGGGCCGGTGGCTGGTTCGTATGTCACAGACGGGTTGGTTGATCGGAATCATCTTGCGAAAGTCATCCGCGATGGCGTCGTCGTTCGCGAAGGATGCAAGATATCGTCGTTGCGTCACCTCAAGGAAGATGTGAAAACTGTTCGCGCCGGTATGGAATGCGGAGTTCGCCTTGAAGGGTTCGACGATATTCATGCGGGCGATCGAATTGAAACCTATGAGATTATTCAAATCGCGAGAAGTCTCTAGGTAGCGCGGCTTCTGTAGCCCGCGCTGAATTGACACATTGGCAGATCGCCGCTGCGTCGGTTGAGTAAGTCGGGGAGAATAATACGATGATCGAATTCAAAGCTGAATGTGGTCATACCGTTCGGGCGAAGGACGAGGATGCGGGCGGTGTTGTGCGTTGCTCTTATTGTGGCCGCAACGCCGACGTCCCTGACACCAACGACTCCGACCTGAGCTTTCTGTTTCGCGACGTCGAGACGCCTGCGGAGGAGACGAAGAAGGGCGGGTTCTTCGGATCGTTCCGCCGAAAATCGGGCAAGCGCCGCGATTTTAACCCGTTCGCGATCATTTTTCGATTGTGCTATATCGCCGCGGTGCTCGTCGTGATCATCGTCGTCGCGCGCAAGGTCGTGATTCCGCTTTTTGACGAGGATGTGCGGAAGGATCGGTTCGCCGGCAATACCCCGGGAGCTGTGCAAGCTTCAAATCGAGATGCGAACCGCGCGCCCGCAAGGGGGCGATACGGGTTGGTGACGTCGAAGGTGCTTCGAGGGTTGATGGTTGCTTCCACACCGCCCGGTGCGCAGGTTTTCTATATCGAAGAGTCGAAAGTCCCCGAGAATGGGCGGGTCAGGCCGATCGCTCAGTGCGCAGAGTTTCGAGCGAACGGTGCTCCGTCCCGTGTTCCGGAGGGGGTCTATGTTGTTGAGGTTGCTTTCCCGTGGAACCATCCGAAGCTGACCGACCCCGCGCTTTCGCACTACGACAAGTACGTCGCGTTTCGCCGCGCGATTGAGAACGCTTCGGACGCGCGCAGGCATGAGTTGGCGACTTCGTTTTTTCTGCCGGATGGGGCAGTGGGTGTCTATGTTGATGAGACAGTGGATCAGATTTATATCGTAAAGCAATATCGTAGTGTGAATGTCGGCAAAGACAGCCTCGCCGCTGTGCGATCTTTGTTTCTTCCGCGGTTGACCGCGGCAGGTAGCGATTCGTTCCTGCTCGAGCCTCTCCTTCACGGTTACACGCCAAGGGAGAAGATGTATCGCTTCGACGAGCAGCACGTCCGCGGGGAACTTACGTTCTATGGCGTTCCCTCTTCGGATCAGCGATTTGTGATCGACTTTCTCGCGCGCGTTGGAATCGCGCCCTACATGACGGCCGATCAGAATACTCGGCTATTTAAGATCGACCCGCGTACCGGGAATGTGACCGCGCGACTTTTCCGCGCTGATTCGCCATGATTGTGGGGGTCCTGCGAATTGATCTTGCGATCCGGGAGGCGCGGAGTCTCAAGGACAAACGGCACGCGATCAAGGGCCTCAAGCAGCGGCTGCGCGATCGATTCAATGTTTCGGTCGCCGAGGTAGATCATCACGACGTGCATCAGCGATGCACGCTCGGGTTGGCGATGGTCGCGAACGAGTCGCGAGCGATGCACTCGCAGTTCGACAAGATGGTTGATCTGGTTCGCGGCGCACCGCGGGTCAGCTTGCTCGACTATGAGCGAGAGTTTTATTAACAACGCATGCGCCGAGCATGCAGACAGGTTTTCAGCAGTTAGATGAAGCAGTATCGAAGGGAAAGAGTCGCCAACGCTATACGCGAAATCGTGAGCGATGGGATCGCGCGCCGCCTGAGCGATCCGCGCATCGCACCGCTCACAACGATCAGCCGGGTCGAAGTCGGCCCCGATCTCCTCACAGCCACCGTCTATGTGACCGTTCCAACGGGCGAGGCGGACGAGCGCAAGACCATTTCAGCGATGAAAAGCGCCCGGGGCTATCTCCAGCGGATGGTCGCCAAGGAATTGAACCTCCGCCAGTGTCCCGAGCTTCGGATGGAGCTTGATGAGCAGCAGAAGATGGTGCTTCAAACGCTAGAGCAGATCGAAGCCAATCGCCGTGAGCGCGGTGAGGATGATCCTCAAGACAGCGAAACAACAGGCGAGCGTGCGGATCCAGACGACACGACCGACCCCAACCCTGACCATAACTCAAACAGTAACAGCGGCCCGAACGTAGTTGACTCAGGATCAGACGAGGTAGATGCATGAAAGACGGGACGCGATACGCGGCGCGATTCAAGAAGGCGTACGGCAAACTAAAGCAGGGAGCCACGATTCCGGACCTGCCCGAGTGGCCCGATCCGATCGAGCGCCTTGCGACGGCGATTCTCGGTGTTGAGTCCGGGGATGGTCCCGCATCTCGGGCGATCAAGAAACTCAACGAGGTGATGGTCGATTGGAACGAAGTGCGCGCTTCTTACCCATCAGAGGTCCATCGCGCGATCGGAAATCTGGTTGCGCAAGGTGAGGTTCGTTGCGGAGAGTTGATTCGAGCGCTCAACGCGATTTATAATCAAGAGCACAGCGTATCGCTCGACCGCCTCAAGACGGTGGGCAAGCGCGACGCGAGGCATTACTTCGATGAACTTGACGGCGTTGATGAATACGCCGCCGCCTCGGTGATTCTCTGGAGCTTAGGCGGGCACGCGATTCCGGTCGGGGATCGCGCTCTGGCTGCGCTTCGTGATAGCGACCTTGTGCATCCTTCGGCATCTCGCGCGGACGTTCAGGCGTTTCTTGAGCGTCACGTCGCGGCTGACAAGGCGAAGGAGACCTGTCTGGTCCTGGAAACGTTCAGAGCGGCACCGAAGGCTGCGAAAACGGCGCGCAAGAAAGTGGTAAAAAAGGCATCGCCCAAGAAGAAGGCTGCCAAGAAAGTAGCGAAGAAGGCGCGGGCGAAGGGCTAGCGCTGCGAGTTGGATTCAGGCGGTCGGACGGTCGATCTTCAGGCACATGCGTCTTGTCGCAGGGATGCGAAGGCGCAA
>JAJRUK010000309.1 GCA_024277835.1 Planctomycetota bacterium
CATAAAACCGCGAAGTGCTTTGCGATCGGTGCTGTTGTTCATGATCGAACCCTCCGTGGTTGTTTGTCGCGGTCCACTCTCGCGTCATTGTATCGCGGGGTGGCGTTAATCCAAGAGCTTACAGGTTGTCGAGGAAGTGTGGCACCGGTTTGTAACCGGTGCATAATAGTCTGCAACCACGGAGGGTTCGATCATGAACAACAGCACCGATCGCAAAGCACTTCGCGGTTTTATGACCGCATTGGTCACGCCCTTCTCTCGCGGCGAGATTGATTGGCCTGCACTCGAATCCCTCATCGATCGACAAATCCACGCGCGGATCGACTGGATCGTCCCCTGCGGAACGACCGGCGAGACGCCGACGCTTTCCTCCATCGAACGAACGAAAATCATCGAGACGACCGTCGAACGCGCGCAGGGCAAGTGCTTCGTCATGGCTGGCACCGGTGCGAACAGCACATCGACAACGATCCAGCTAACCAAAGACGCCGCCCGCCTTGGAGCAGACGCCGCACTCGTCGTCACGCCCTATTACAACCGCCCCTCGCAGGAAGGCCTCTTTCGACACTTCGCGGCCATCGCCGAAGCGGTCGATATCCCGCTTGTTCTTTACAACGTGCCCTCGCGAACGGGCTGCGACCTGCAAAACGACACGATCATCCGCCTCCGCGAAAAACTCCCAAACATCGCGGCCATCAAAGACGCCAGCGGCGGACTGACCCGCGTCACCGACCTTCTGACACGATCCGACATCGCCGTCCTCTGCGGCGACGACGCGCTCACTTTACCAATGATGACTTGCGGAGCGGTTGGCGTCATCAGCGTCATTGGAAACATCGCACCAGAGCTGATGAGATCGCTCGTTGACGCTTCATTCGAGGGGAATTCGCAATCCGCTTTGCAATTGCACCGGCGAGTGTATGATTTTGCGACAGGCATCGGAGCGCACGGACCGAACCCGGTTCCGATCAAGACCGCCATGGCTATCGCCGGTTTGATCGAGGAAGAATTCCGCCTGCCGCTTTGCCCGCTGGATAACGAGTCGCGCGGCGAAATTGAAAAACGACTCCGCCGGCACGAATTCGCGACAGAGGCGACCCATGAACACGCAAGCCATTAACACCATGAACCAATACCTGCACCCCGGGTTTTTCGACAAACTGTTGATGTGGGCCACCTGGATTCTCGCCGGGATTCTCTTCTTTTCCGTCGGGTGGTCGGTCATGGCCCCAACCGACCCGCACGGTGCGGTCTCACTTCTCGCACGAAGCGGAAGCGTCACCATGCTACTCAAAACGGGCGCACTCGCCGCGCTCACCGCCGCGGCCGCGACCATGTTCGCCGGCAGATACCTTCCCGACGCGGGCATCTTTGCGGCGTCTGTCGGGATGCTAGTCGTTTCCGTTCGCGGTGAAACTGCCACGTATTTCCTCATCCGCCGCGCCGAGGATTCCGCAAGCACAGGCAGCTTGTCCATGTCGATGGCGGGCGAGTCCGTCGCGTGGTTCGCGGTGATTGGCTTGACGATTCTTGTGTGCCACGCACTCGCGAGGTCGCTACCGTCGATCACGATGGGCGCAGGACGACACTACCTGACGCAAATTCCTTCGGGGTTCGATCTTTTTCGCAAGCAACCCGCCCTCGCTAAACCATGCGACGTAGAAATCACCCCGATCGCCTCCGGTTTGAAACACGTAGCGATCGTCGGCGGTGTCGGGCTTGTGGCATTTCGCTTGTTTTCCAGCGGTTTGACGGTCCGTTCGATCGAGCACGGTCAAGCGTGTTTTGTGGTCGCGGCTGCCACCTGCACTGCCTGCTACTTTGGCCATCGCCTCGCGCCGGTGACATCGTCGCTCTGGTCGATCGCGGGCGTGCTTGTCCTCGCGGTGGTCGGTTACATCTGGTCCAGCTTCAGCGGAGACCCATCAACCTTACCCGCATCCACGCCAGCCAGCCCGTTTCTTCGCGTCCTCCCCATCCAATACGCAGCCACCGGCGCAGCGGCAGCCGTCGCGATGTGCTGGTACATGCGCGACCCGGATTACAGCGCGGCACATCAGGTTGTTGATATCGTGGTCCATGGCCACGCCACCGGTAAGCCGAGGTGATGCGAGTACGATTCCGCGACTTCGACCCCTTCGCCCGCCTGCGCAAAAAGCTCATCCGCGAAACCGAAGTCGCCCTTCTCTACGCATCCCACTTCCCGCTGCGAACCCCGCAATTTCCAACCATCGAAGTAAACCGAGGCACATTCCGCGCCAGCTTTGCGAAGCAGTTCTGGTCAGCAACGCTCGACCTTGACGCCCCGATGCGCGATTAGCGCTGGCCAAGTTTCGCACTGGCAACACGGATGAGATAAACACATCGCGAGTCACCACTGAGCAAATGCTGCGTTCGCTCCACAGCCACATCAGGACCAAGCGCCTCCTGAAAAACACGAAGCTCCGCCCCGCACAGTCCCACACAACTCTTGGCCGCATCGCAGATCGGGCAATGATGCTCGATGAGCAGCAGAGAACCATCCTCGTTCACACATACGTCTGCCATATAGCCTTCTTCGGTCCGCAAACGCGCTAAGGCTTCTACGCGATCCTTGATCGGCAAAGACCGCGGAGGTAGACGGTCGCGGTAGAGGTTGACCTGTGCATCCGCACGAGTATCGATGACCTTCAAGAGTGCGTCTTCGCCTAAGGCAGATCGCATGGCCTCTATCAACCCGACTGTCAGCTCCGCATGACGCTCGGGAAAAAGTGCTTGTGACGCCTCTGTCAGAGACCAAAGTGTTGCAGGCCGACCCCGACCCCGACCAGAACCAGAATGCTCCACTGGTAGCACCCGTTGCGTAACCATATCCATGGCCTCAAGTGCCAAGAGATGTTGCCGGATAGCGACATCTGTGAGGCCAAGCTTGTGTGCGAGCATCGCCGCGGTCCGTTCACCACCCTTCTTAAGAAGGCCCAAAATACGCTTTTTAGAGATGGAAACGACGTTTTCTGTCATCAGCAACCACAATCATATAATAAGCGACATATTTTGCAAATTCAATGCTTGCGTAATAAGATGGGATCGCCAATAATGAAAGCAATGACTTTTGTTATTAGTTCTAACGGGAGATATCACGATGATTCTTGAGCATGTAAACATGACGGTCTCGGATGTGGAGCGTTCGGCGAAGTTCTACGGAGACTTGCTGGGTTTGGAGATTCGATGGCGGGGCGAAACCGCTAATGGGTGGCCAGCGATACACGTCGGCGACCAGCGCAGCTACCTCGCTTTGTTTCAATCGCCGAGTCCAACCCCGGCAGACGAGGACTACGCGCGCGTCGGTCTGAATCATTTCGGGTTCGTCGTTGATGACCTTGAAACCGCCAAAGCAAGGCTTTTGAAACTCGGCGTCTTGCCGAGGGCTGAGCACGACTACGAACCGGGAAAGCGTTTCTACTTTTGCGACCCGGATGGGAT
Organism: Planctomycetota bacterium; assembly: GCA_024277835.1. Taxonomy (GTDB): domain Bacteria; phylum Planctomycetota; class Phycisphaerae; order UBA1845; family UBA1845; genus JAJRUK01. Next base: position 3,463 of record JAJRUK010000309.1, read on the forward strand.
TGAGGTTGAGCTGATCGAATACGCGCCACAGACGAGCGAAACTTGAGTCGGCGAAAAAACTTAGGAGGCAACTCGTCCGCTAGTTCGCTGCGCTGTTACCTCGGCTGCAAGGATCACCGGGTTCTTCGTTCGAGCATTGCGACGTGTTGCGAGCAACTGCGTCTCATCAAACCCCGCACAGCGGAACTCGTCGAGGAAGGCACCGCCCTCCTTAGCGCCAGCCACTCACGCAAACCAGTTTTCTCGCGTCGCGACCGGTTTCTCGACATCGACACTGTTGAGAACAAGCTCGGCCGCAAAGACAACACCCTCACCGCGCACAACGCGCGCAAGCTCTCGAAAAATCGAATCTCGAACCGGGTTGAGGTTGAAGATTCCGTTGACGATCGCCACATCGAACTCGCCATCGTCAAACGGCAACGCATCCGCGCCGCAAGAAACAAATTCGACATTTGTGGTTCCAATCGCACGCTGCGACAAGCGCGCTCGACGAAGCATCGATTCACTAAAATCCGCCCCGCAAACGAAACCCTCCGACCCCACACGACTCGCCGCCACAAACGTATCAAGCCCCGCACCGCATCCAAGGTCCAAAACGCGCGAACCGATCGGAAGCTCCGCAAAAATCGATACGTTTGAAACACCGGCGAACGCTTCAACAGAACTATCGGGCAAGTCGCGCAGAACCGAAGGCGGATACCCAAGCTCCTCCGCAAACGCCCTGCCCACGGGAAACGGGTGCTTACCCGTCGGGCAATCCGCGGCTGCGGAATAAGCGAGGCGAACATCCTCAACAATTGTCGCGGTTGAAATCATCACAAAACGCTGCACGCCCAAAAACGCACACTCCCACGTTAAGTATGATACGCCCTAATCATAAAGAAAATGCATAACATATTGCGTTACCATGCATGTTTCGCATAATAAGGACGCCATGAACCCGACCCACTTGCGAACGCTTCTCACGGTCCATAAGCACCTGAACTACACCCGGGCCGCGGAAGAACTCTACCTCAGTCAGCCAGCGGTCTCCCGCCAGATTCAGCAGCTAGAAAAAGCGGTGGGCGTCGCACTGTTCGAGCAAATCGGAAAATCGCTTTCGCTAACAGACGCCGGTCGCGCACTTGTTCCCGAAGCGGAGCGACTTCTCGCGATGCACGCGCATGTGGCAGAGCGTATCGGTGCATTTCAAAGGGGAGTGGCGGGACGACTTCGAATCGGCGCGGGCACAACACCGGGTTGCTACCTGCTACCGCCGATCCTCGGTCGATTCACAAGAGACAATCCCGAGGTCGAGCTTCAATACACCGTCGAAGCGTCCGGACAGATCGAACATAAAATTCTAAGGAACGAACTCGACGTGGGTTTCGTGGGCGCTCCTCCCACCGACCGCGAAATCGTCACCGAAGAAATCGCCCGCGATCGAATCGTCTGCTTCGCGCGCAACGACCACCCGTTAGCCTCACGTTCACGAATATCGATCAAGTCGCTGGCGAACGAAACATGGATCTTGCGCGAGAAAGAGTCCGCCACGAGGCAGCTTTTCTCGAATTGGTATGAAACCGCCGGCGGAAGCTTTGGCCACACGATCGAGCTTCGATCGCTGGAAGGCGTTCGAGAACTTGTCGCATCCGGCGTCGGAATTTCCTGCGTCTCGATCCGCGCCATCGAGACCGACCTCAATACAAATCGCGTTTCCACACTTCGCCTGACAGGCCTAAACCTCTCCCGCCCCATCCTCATGATCCGCCACATCGACAAACCACTAACCCCGCTGCTCGCAACATTCCTCGACCGCGTCCGCACGGAGACGAGCACCGACGTTTTCAGCACGCGTTAAGCGGCCATCAGAAGGGAAAGGACTGCGTCCCGCTTCAACACAACCGACATTAGAAAACCTGTAGATCGCTGATTCTGCAACTCTGCCGTAGAAACGTCCGATAGTCTGGGCAATCTAGGCCCCGTTTCCGTATCGCCAAGGTACCAAGAATGGGTTGATGGCTTGACAATTTCCTATTTTATCCTATACTTACCTATGACGGATTTACGAAAAGAAGGACGGAGTCTTCCGAATGAAGGACTTGAAGGCGCTTGCTGAGCGGGGGCAGATTATCGGGGCCGCCGGGACACGATCAGGCCAGTCGGTTTGGAGGGTGGCTGCGATCCCTCCAGCAAAGCGTGATGCAGATCGGCTGTTCAAACGGCTTTCAGAGGCCGCGAAAATCGTGGCAATCGACCATGTTCGCAACCTTGCGCTGTTCCCGGATAAACGGGCGACGGTCGATGGTTCCGTGCTCGACTTGGCGTTTGAAAAAGTCAAAGGTGAGGTTTTTTTTCGACTTGTTGTTAACGATGATCTTTTTGGGGAACGATCACTGCGCGTTTTCTTCTACCCGCAGCATGACACAGAGTCCGAAGGAGGGCGGCGCTGTGGGACAATTTGGATAGTCGGGGCCTCGTGGCGACCGGGCGCATACAAGAAACATATACTGACTCGATCCCGGCGTAGAGTAGACGAAATCATTCGGCAAGGGAGGTAAATACTGGTGCCAGCCACTGTTAAAGATAACAGAGAGATTGTAGCCGCCACTGCTATTAAGAACGCCGTGCGCACGTCTCTCAGTTTGTTCGAGTCATTGACGTACAATGATCGACTTGCACTGAAGGACATGCTTGATGAGTTCTTGGAGTGCAACGAAGATGACGAGCGCCATGAGGTCGCGATTTCCATCGTTGAGTTCTTGGCACCGTCTGGATACTTTCACATCGACAATGGAGTCGATCTTGACGAGTGGATCGATAGCAACCCGAACAGTGCCGCGGCAGTTAAAGAGCTGGCAGAGCAAAAGCGAGCATTTGCGGAGACACTACGATCGTTACTCGCAAAGAAAGAAATGAAACAAGCCGATCTCGCCCTCAAACTGGGCGTCAAGCAACCGACCATTAGTGCGATCCTGAGTGGCCAACACAAACCACAGCCAGCCACGCTCAAGAAGCTGGCGGACGCATTCGACGTGAGTGTTGAGGAAATCTGGCCTACCTCGCGCGACCGTTAGTTCTTCTTCAACAGCTTCTCAACCGCCGGAATCAGTGCCTCGCCGAAGGTATCTTTCGCCCGGATCACGCCATTGGCATCGATGAGATACCACGTCGGCAGCACCTGCGCGTTGTAGAGCGTCGCGACCTCATTCTCGCGGCCCGCCTCCTCCCACGTGTGGATACCCGGCAATTTGTGATGATCGAGGGTCGCCTCAAGCATCTCCTCGAAATCGTCGAGCGAAACGCCGAGAATCTCAAACGGCTTTCCATCGAAGTGCTTGGCTGCTTCTTTAAGGTGCGGAATCTCACCCAGACAAGGTCCGCACCACGTCGCCCAGAAATCGACCAATACAACTTTCCCGCGCAAATCCTTCAGGGATACCTTCTTGCCGTCTAACGTCGTGGTCGTAAAGTCCGGCGCAGTCATCCCGATCTGAAGATGCTCGATCTCGTAGACATATCCCTTCGCCACTTCGCCAGACTCGGAATCAGGGTCCAACTTGGCGGCGCGTTGAAAAGACTTTTTCGCGTCGTCGATTTTGTCCGTCTGCATGTAGAGCTGCCCGGCCGCGAAGAACGCTGCAACCTGAACGCTCTTTTTTTCCGACGCCTTTGCGATCGCATTCAAACCGCCGATCCACTCCGTCGCAGCCCCGGAAGCGCGAAACACATCGGGCACCATCGCGACGATTTCCTCGGTGCCATCGTGCTTGGGATAATACTTGGCGATCCGATCAAATCGGTCGAACAGATGCGCGACGTCAACCTCAAACATCGCAGACCAGATGAACGTCTTGAGTGCCATCTCCGCGCCTTCTGGCTTGCCCACATGCGCCGCCGCCAGCGCATCCATCTTCGCAAGCACAGACGGGCGCGAATCGGGAATCGGCGCGCCCTTCCCCTCTTCCGATTCGCTACGCTTATCAAGCGCAGCAACGTACGCCTCAAAGGCCGACTCCATCTCGTCTTCAAGTTTTTCGAAATCCTTGACGGGGTCGGCCATCACAACCGCGGATGTAAGCAACCCAACAATCAGCAGGGCCATTCGTCTAGGGAAAGAGCGATATCGTCGGAGGTTTGTCATCATATCTTTCGAGTCTAAAAAAACGTCAGTCGTACATTGCACATCGTGCTACCACAACAGGAAGTACACCGCACCCCCACCATCATGCAACGCTGACACAATCCGACAGCGCGTTACTCAACCAGTTGCAGTTCAATCTGCAATTCATGCATTTCTTCATCACGCTGATACCGAACCGTGACGACATCGCCGATCTGATAGCTCGTCAACACATCCAGCAGTTCGTTGTTCGTACGCGTCGGTTTCCCATCGATCGTAAGGACGATGTCGCCCAACTGACGGACCTCGCCGCCTCTCGCCAGCACCGTTCCGCGAAGTCCCGCGCGATCAGCGGTGCTGCCATCCTTCACCGTACGCAACAGCACGCCCCGCAATCCAAGTCTCCGCATCACATAGTCAGGCCACGCGACAATCCCCAACCCCGGCTCCTGAATCACCCGACCGAACTTAATAATCTGCGGAACAATTCGGTTGATAATGTCCACTGGGATCGCAAATCCAATCCCCGCACTCCCGCCGGACGGACTGGCGATCTGCGTATTCATACCAACAATGCGACCACGACTATCCAACAGCGGGCCGCCCGAGTTCCCCGGATTGATCGCGGCGTCCGTCTGGATCACGTCGAGAATACTTCGGCCGCGCGCTAGCGATGGAATCTCTCGCCCAAGCGCGCTCACAACGCCAACCGTAAGCGTATGATCAAAACCAAACGGGTTGCCTATCGCCAAGACCTTCTGCCCGACAACCAGATCATCCGACGTACCAATCGCAATGGGCGTCAGCTTCGTCGGCGGCGCATCGATCTTCAACACCGCAACATCTTTATCCGCAGCCACGCCGATGAGCTTGGCATTCCACACGCTCTGGTCGGCGAGCGTCACGCGATGGATCATGCCCTGAGCGACGACGTGCATGTTTGTAACGATGTGGCCATCGCGATCGTAAATGAATCCGGTCCCACTCCCCGCGGGTCGCTCGAAGACATTACGAGAGAAGTAATCCTGCGCGATGTCGGTACTCTGAACAAAAACGACCGACGGAGACGCCTCGCGAAAAATATCGATGTTGGTCTTTTCATCGGCTGTAAGATCGCCCCGATCCGCCACTGAACGCTGCACCGATTGAAACTCTGCCCCCGCCTGCCCAGGCGGCGCTTTCAAAAAAGCCCACGTCGCCACAAACACCGCAGCCCACGTCCCAATCATCGCCAACCAACCAATCCCCGCTGCGCGGCGAGACACCGGGCGCGACGTCGGCAAACCAGTTGACCGTCGGTTGGAATTACGCGAGTCCATGTTCGTGCTTCTTATGTGGCACCGGTTTGTAACCGGTGCGGTTGATTGGATGCACCGGTTACAAACCGGTGCCACATGCATTACGACGCCTTCACCAGTTCAATCGTCATCGCCTCCCCATCAATCACAACCTCGATCCGACTCGCAGCGTCACTAAGAGTATCCGACGAAAGCTCAACCCCAAGCGTCTCACTCAAGATATACTCCCCGCACTCGTCAATCGCATCCTTAATCGCGTCAGAACTTGTCATCAGCGACAACCGAATACGATCCGCAATATCAAGCCCCGCGTCCTTCCGTAGATTCTGAACATTACGAACAATATCCCGCGCTATACCCTCATTCTTTAGCTCAGGGGTGAGCCGCTTATCAATCAGAACAACGCTCATCCCGTCCGAAGCACCAGCCCAGTCATCCCCGAAATCTTTCTTGAGAATCACGTCCTCGGCTGTCACAGGTTCTTCAACATCCGCAACAGCAAGCGACCACGGGGCATCGCCAGCAAGGGCAGCTTCAAGCGTCGCTCCGTCCAACTTGGCGATCAACTCTCGAGCGGCTGACGCATGACGACCCATCTTCGGACCGAGCGTCTTCATGTTTGGCAACACCGACGTC
>JAJRUK010000310.1 GCA_024277835.1 Planctomycetota bacterium
GATTCGGACGAATCGCTTCCTTACGGGCGCAGCTCGGTTCAAGGCTTCTTACGCACGTTCTAAGACTGACACTCTTGTTGTGGCACCAGCTTCCAGCCTGTGTGCCGGACCAACCGTGTAGAAATACTATATCACCGTCAAGACTGGGTTGGGTCTATCGGAATCACCGGCTGGAAGCCGGTGCCACACTGTTTCAACAGGCGGATATCATTCGGCGACAAGGCGACAAATCGACCGCGCCCTTCCACATCTTCTCTGTGCCTCCGTGTCTCTGTGGTTAGATTCCGTTAGCTGGCGTGATGATTATCAATCGCAGTCTCAATCGCACGACGGATTTCCGTGTGGACGACGTCCGGTTCGGCGATGGTTCGCCAGTGGTGGGGTGGCTGCGTTTCGTCGGCGGTGACGTAGGTGATTGTGCCAAGCTGCCCCGCTTTTTCGATGGCTGTTGCGTTGAGATACGTGTTCCGAACATCGACCAGCGAGCACGAAGTGATGTCGGGTGTACGCACGCCGTGAATCTCGATCAGTCGCCGATTTGTAAGAACATACCAACTCGGTATCCACAAAACAACCGCAAGCCCAAGTCGCAGCATCCCCAGAAGGAAGATTACCTGCGCACTAACGCTCACGGACAAACCCGGCAGTGCAAGTCGCCACACCATTGACGCGACCGTAAGCACCGAAAGCGTCGCAATCCACGGACCCGAGTCGAATAGCGGCCGCCACATCGAAGGTTTCACCGCAAGGATAATCACCTCGCCGCCATCGACCAGCCCCTTCGGTAAACTTGTCAGTCGCGACGCGACCTCGCCAACAGTCGATGGGGAATCCGCCTCGCCGACGGCAAAGGGGTTCGCGCTGGGTTTGGGCGGAGCGATAACCATATCGTCCCGTTTATCGGCCATCGCGGCGGGTCGGTTTCGTTGTGGCGGCAAGGCGGTCATAAGACCCCTATTTCACGGCTACAGGGACGGGAGAGACGTTTTCGAGCATCCGCTCAAGGGCGATAACTGCGAGTTTTTTCGTCGCAGGGGCGACGCGAATCGGGTTCGCTTCGCGACCGTCTGCCAGCTCGTCCAGACACCAGCAGAGGTGCTTGAGGTCAACGCGATACATTGTCGTGCATAGACACTGAATCCCCGCGAGGAGGCGAATCGACTTATCGGGATAGTCGGCGATGAGGCGATTGACGAGATGAACCTCCGTGCCGATCGCCCATTTCGACCCGACTGGCGCTTCGCGGACCGTCTTAATGATAAACTCGGTACTGCCCGCGATGTCCGCCTGTTGTAAAACCTCCCACGAACATTCCGGATGAACGATGATGTTGTACTTCGGATCAATCGCGCGAATTTCGTGACACTGCTGCGGGGTAAAAAGCGCGTGTACGCTGCAATGTCCCTTCCACAGAAAGACCTTCGCATCGCGCACTTGGTCAGTCGTTAACCCGCCGTGACGCTCATGCGGATCGTACACAACCATCTTATCGAGCGGGATGCCCATCGCGAAAGCAGTGTTTCTTCCGAGGTGTTGATCCGGCAGAAAGATAACCTTGTCGCCCTGTTGATACGCCCATTTCAAAACCTGCGCCGCGTTACTACTCGTGCAACACGCTCCGCCATGCTCGCCGCAAAACGCCTTGATGGATGCTGCCGAGTTGACGTAGGTGATGGGTACGACGCTTTGGCCGCCCTCGTCAACGAGGTATTCCCACGCTTCTTCCAGATCGTCGATGTCCGCCATGTCCGCCATGCTGCACCCAGCCGAAAGATCGGGGAGTACGACGGTCACGCTGTCGTCGGTCAGGATGTCCGCCGACTCCGCCATGAAGTGAACACCGCAAAAGACGATAAACTCCGCCCCGTCTTGCTGCCCGCCGATTTGTGAAAGTTTGAGACTATCGCCGGTGAAGTCGGCGAACTGAATCACTTCGTCCTGCTGATAATGGTGACCCAAAATGACAAGACGCGACCCGAACTCGCGCTTGCGGCGCAAGATCGACTCTGCCAGGTCCGCCTGGGACATGGCTGCGTATTTCGGAGGAAGTGGCGGTTGAAAAAGCATATTAAAGCTCGCTCGTTTCCAAGGTCGAATCGACGCCTCGATTATACCTATCGGCCATCGCGAAGCCAAGTAATTGCCGCGGCATCGCGTCGAGAAGCACTACTCTAACGCTACAGGCGCGACGCAGTCTTGGTCATCGTTCGCGGGGGCGTTCACGCGCGTTGAGACCGGGTAATGTTTCATCGCGTCCGATGGAAAGGGCTTCAGCAGTGCTCGGAGGGATTTCGGATCCTCATTTTCCAAGTCAAGCCACTCCGCGAATCGGTCTCGCGTGAGGATGACCGGCATTCGATTGTGGATGTCGGCGAGAAGTTCGTTCGGTTCGGTCGTGATGATGGTGCAGGTATCGACCTGCGACCCGTGTGGCGATCGCCACCGCTCCCACAGGCCAGCCATCGCGAAGACGCCATCGTCCGACATGCGGATGCAGTGCGGCTGCTTACCGGTTTCGGTTTTCTTCCACTCGTAAAAACCATCCGCCGCGATTAGACATCGCCGCTGCTTGAACGCCGCTCGATACGATGGCTTCTCGGCGACAGTCTCGGCGCGGGCGTTGATCATTCGCGCTCCGATCGACGCGTTCTTCGCCCACGGCGGAATCAATCCCCATCGAAGTTCGCGATGAACGCGCGATTGTCCGTTGTGGCCGATCAAGATCGCTGGCGCGGATTGCGTCGGCGCAATGTTGTAACGATTTGTAAGATCGCGCGTCGCGGCAAGCTCAAAGAAGTCCGCTACGATCTCGGTGGCTGTTGCAAGTGTAAACCGTCCGCACATGCTGGATTATTGTAACCGAAAGCTCGCTCAAGAAAACGCTCCTTAGTTCGTTGGCGTTGTCATGGTTGGCCTCATCCCGTACGATCCATCGCTTGCGCGTACGGGCGGGCTGGTCCGGCGCATCGCACACGATTATCAGTTCCACTCAATGCTCAGGAGGTGCAACTTGCAGCGAATCTCTCTATTCGCGTTTGGTATTGTCTGGATGGCGGGTTGCGCCGTACACGCGCAAGACGGCCCGCAGGCGTTTGTCGGCGCGAAGATTATCCCCATCGAGGGCGACGAAATTGCCAACGGCGTGCTTGTGATCGATGGCGGCAAGATTGTCGCGGTCGGGGCGAGCGGTTCCGTAGACATTCCCGCTGGCGCGACGCGTATCGACGTGACGGGCAAACTCATCATGCCAGGCCTCGTCGACACGCATAGCCACATCGGCGGGTTCGGCGGTGCGGATTCGTCCGGTCCGATCCAACCCGACGTGCGGATTTACGACTCGCTGAACCCTCGCAGCTCTGGTTTTCGGCGAGCGGTCGCGGGCGGACTGACGACGCTCAACATCATGCCCGGTTCGGGACATCTGCTTTCGGGGCAGACCATCTACGTCAAACTTCGCAAGGCGAACACTGTCGAGGACATGATGATCCGCGACGACACGGGCTGGGCGATGGGCGGGATGAAGATGGCCAACGGCACCAATTCGATTCGCGATAAACCGTTTCCCGGTACGCGAGGAAAGTCGGCGGCGCTGGTTCGTGCAAAGTACATCAAAGCGCAGGAATACAAAAAGAAAATCGAGGCGGCCAAGGACGACCCCAAAAAGATGCCAGACCGTGACATCGGCCTGGAAGCGCTCGTCGAGGTGCTCGACGGCAAGCGCATCGTCCATCATCACACGCATCGCCAGGACGATATCATGACCGTTCTGCGACTGTCCAAAGAGTTCGGCTTTCGCGTTGTGCTTCATCACGTCAGCGAGGGTTGGATGGTCGCCAAAGAAATTGCGGAAGCGGGCGTGCCCTGTTCGATCATCATGATCGACAGCCCCGGCGGCAAGCTCGAAGCGGTCAACCTAGTCTACAAAACAGGCGGTATTCTCGAAAAAGCGGGCGTGTTGGTCGCTTATCACACCGACGATTGGATTAGCGACTCGCGCGTCTTTTTCAGATCGGCAGCCCTTGGCGTTCGGGCGGGGTTGTCGCGGAAAGGGGCGCTCGCGTCACTCACACTTAACGGTGCGAAAATGTTGGACCTTCAAGATCGCGTCGGATCACTCAAGCCGGGCAAGGACGCGGATTTCATCATCATGGACGGCGATCCGCTCAGCGTTTATTCAAAAGTGCTTGAAACATGGATCGAAGGTACCAAGGTCTTCGATCGAAGTGACCCGGAAGATCAC
>JAJRUK010000311.1 GCA_024277835.1 Planctomycetota bacterium
CACCGGTTACAAACCGATGCCACACTTTTTCAACAGCCTGTTAGGTGCTTTAGCAGCAGGAACGACAGATTTCAATGTCTAAGACTCAAACACTCTGGCAACCAAGTCAAGACCGCATCGAGCGGACGCAGATGTTCGCCTTCATGTCGCGCATTGCTAACAAATTTGGCATTGCTCCGAACTATTCGGCGCTGCACGCTTGGTCGATCGGGCATCGCGAAAACTTCTGGGCTGAGCTGCTCGCCTTTGCCGAAATCAACCCGTCAATGCAAGCGACGAAGACATGTACCGGCGACGGCATGTTGGATACGAAGTGGTTCACCGGTCTGACGTTCAACTTCGCTGAGCATCTTCTTCGCTTTGACGACGACCGGATCGCCATCGCCGCCGAGGACGAGCGCGGGCGATCGCGCACCCTTACCTACAAGCAACTTCGCGGCGAGGTTGCCTGCTTTGCGGCTGGTCTGAAAAATGCGGGGGTGGTTTCCGGCGATCGCGTTGTCGGGTTTCTTCCGAACATACCCGAAGCGGTGATCGCCATGCTTGCGGCTGCTAGTATCGGGGCGGTCTGGTCATCGTGCTCGCCGGACTTCGGCATTGGCGGTGTCTTCGACAGGTTTGGTCAAATCAAACCGAAGGTGCTGGTCGCGGCAGATGCCTATTCTTACAACGGCAAGACGATCGATTGTATCGAAAAAGTTCGCGGCATTGTCGAGAAGATTCCCAGCATCGTGCAGGTTGTGATTGTGCCGTTTATCAGCGACTCGCCGGATGTATCGAGCGTTCCCAATGCCAAGGTCTGGTCGGAGTTTGCAATTGAGACCGACGGATTGTCGTTTGCTCAGCTCCCTTTCGATCATCCGCTTTACATTATGTATTCCTCGGGCACGACGGGGGTGCCCAAGTGCATCGTCCACGGGGCGGGGGGGACGCTTTTGCAGCACATGAAAGAGCTGATGCTGCACTGCGACCTTCGCCGTGCGGATACGATTTTCTATTTTACGACGTGTGGCTGGATGATGTGGAACTGGCTGGTTAGCTCGCTCGGCGTTGGGGCGACGGTTGTTCTGTACGAAGGGAGTCCTTTTCATCCCGACCCGCATCAAATGTGGCAAATGACGGAGCGACTTGGGATCACGATCTTCGGGACAAGTCCAAAGTTCATCGCCGCCTGCGAGAACGCCAACATCCACCCTGGCAAAGAGCACGACCTGTCGAAGTTGCGAGCGGTTCTATCGACCGGTTCACCGCTGACGCCGGAGAACTTCCGGTGGGTTTATCAAAACGTCAAGGAAGACCTTCAACTGTCGAGCATCTGCGGTGGCACGGACATCATCAGTTGTTTCATCCTCGGCAACCCGGTCCTGCCGGTGCGAAGCGGCGAGATTCAGTGTGTCGGACTTGGCATGGACGTGCAGGCGTTTGGCGACGACGCGAGGCCCGTGGTCGGGGAGAAGGGCGAGCTTGTTTGCTGTTCGCCGTTCCCATCTCAGCCAATTGGTTTTTGGAATGACCCCGATGGGAAAAAGTATCGCAGTGCGTACTTCGATCATTACGAGGGTATCTGGCGACACGGGGATTTTGTCGAAATTGCTGAATCGGGTGGTGTAATCGTCTATGGCCGAAGTGATGCGACGCTCAATCCGGGCGGTGTGCGGATTGGTACTGCCGAGATTTACCGTCAGGTCGAATCGCTTGAAGAAATCGCCGACAGCGTCGTGGTCGGTAAGCGAACCGATGATGCCGACGTGGATATTTGCCTCTTCGTCGTTCTCAACGAGGGGGCGAGCCTTGACGACACGCTGATCGACAAGATTAAGAAATCCATCATCGCGGGGGCTACCAGGCGTCACGTTCCCAAGCACATCAAGCAGGTGACCGCGATCCCCTATACGATCAGCGGCAAGAAAGTCGAGATTGCCGTTACAAGAATGATCCACGGAGAAAAAGTCCCCAACCGCGATGCCCTCGCCAACCCGGCTGCCCTCGATCAGTACGCGGGAATCGTCTAAACCCCGAGCCGCGGACTTTGGCCCGCGCGGACGCTCGAACTCAAGGGTGCATCGTATTCAGCTTGCTCAACCCCGCTCTGATCCCGTATAATCTCCCCGTTCGCGTCACGGGCGTTTTCCGAAAAGTTCCGCCTCACCCGGGCAGGGAAACGCCAAATCAAACCGGTGAAGAGCGGGGCCAAGAGGTCCGATGGCTGAAGACTTTCTACCCATTAAAGGGTACGACCACGTTGAGTTCTATGTAGGAAACGCCAAACAAGCTGCCCACTTTTACGACAAGACGTTCGGTTTTAAGCCGATCGCGAAGAGGGGGTTGGAAACCGGTTGCCGCGATCGGTCGAGCTATGTGATGCGGCAGGGTAAGGTCACGTTCGTGCTGACGAGCGCGTACGGTCCTGATAGCGAGATCGCTCGCCACTGCGCCCTTCATGGCGACGGCGTTAAGGCGATTGCGCTTGAGGTGAACGATTGCGAGGCTGCGATACGCGAGACCAAATCTCGCGGGGCAACGGTCCTAAAGCCAGCCTCCGCGCTAGAAGACGAGAATGGTCAGGTTGTCACTGGCGAAATTTTGTACGCTGGAGATACGATTTTCCGTTTTGTGGAGCGCAAGAACTATCGCGGGGCGTTCGCTCCCGGTTTTGCACCCATCGAAGCAACAGGCAGCGACGCGGTCGGCTTTACTTCGATCGACCATATTGTGACCAACGTCTACCTCGGCGAGATGGATTACTGGTCGGACTGGTACGCTCGCACAATGGGTTTTACGAACCTCGCTCACTTCACCGACAAGGACATTAGCACCGAGTACAGCGCTCTGATGAGCAAGGTGATGGAAAACGGGACTGGCAAGACCAAGTTCCCCATTAACGAACCCGCCGACGGCAAGAAGAAAAGCCAGATCGAAGAATACCTGGACTTCTACCAAGGCCAAGGCGTTCAGCACATCGCCATGACAACCGGGAACATTTACGACACGGTGGCCGAGCTGCGCCAGCGAGACATCGACTTCCTCCGCGTGCCGGATACGTACTACGAGTACATGAGAGATCGGATCGGCGACGTTGGCGAAGACTGGGATCGTTTGCAGGAGCTTGGCATCCTTGTGGACAAGGACGACGATGGCTACTTGCTGCAAATCTTCACTACCCCGGTTCAGGACCGCCCGACACTCTTTTTCGAGGTCATCCAGCGTCACGGCAGCAGGGGGTTTGGCATCGGAAACTTCAAGGCGCTCTTCGTTAGCATCGAACAAGAGCAAGCCCTACGAGGAAACCTTTAAGAAAACACTGGAACGTCCAAACGTCGAAACATCCAACCCTTTGCATTTGGACGTTTCGGCTTTTCGGCGTTTGGACGTTTGGAGCGCAGCGACATGATTCATTATCATCGCCTTGGCAACGTGCCACCGAAGCATCACGTAACGCATTACGAAGACGGCAAGCTCCTGATGGAGCAGTCCATGACGCGCGTCGGTTTCGACGCGAGCTATAGCACGCTTTATTATCGCATTCCGCCTACAGATGAGTGCAAGGTGGGCACGATGGAGCTTCCGGGCTTTTGCCCGGTGCAGCCTATCGCCGATCAAGCGCTACATCGCCGCCATATCAAGACGCAAGATGTCAAACACGGCGGCGACTTTTTGACGGGTCGAAAGACGTTGCTGATGAACGACGACGTTCGCGTGAGCATTTGTAAGCCCAACAAACGCGGCGAGCACTGGTTCTCGAACGCCGAGGGCGATGAATGTTGGTTCGCCTACGAAGGTGGGGGGGTCGTGGAAACGGTCTACGGGCCGCTCCCGTTCAAGAAGCATGACTATGTTATTATCCCGAAGTGTACGCCGTATCGCCTGCACCCCGATGGCGACAAGGGTACGTTCCTCGCGTTTGAGTCCCCGAGTTACATCGACGTACCGAAGCAGTTTCGCAACGAGTCGGGTCAGGTCACGATGGATGCCCCGTTCTGTCACCGCGACTTTCGCTATCCGACTGAGCTTTTGAAGTTCGACAAAGACGCTCATGGTCCGGGTCCGTATCCGCTTGTGGTGAAGTTTGACAATCGCCTG
>JAJRUK010000312.1 GCA_024277835.1 Planctomycetota bacterium
AAGCGAACTCTTTGGCCACCTCCGCGGATCGTTCAGCGGAGCAACCACCAACAAAGCTGGAAAATTCACAATCGCCGATACAGGAACGATTTTTCTCGACGAAATTTCAGCAGCATCGCCCGCCCTTCAGGTCAAACTCCTCCGCGTGCTTCAGTCGCAACAGTTCGAACCCGTCGGCAGCAACAAGACCCAAACGGTCGACGCTCGCGTAATTCTCGCGACAAACCTCGACTTGGAAGCGGAAATGAACGCGGGCCGCTTTCGTGAAGACCTGTTCTATCGCATCAACGTCGTGAATATCAACCTGCCAACACTCGCTCAGCGCGCCGGCGACATCCCGACACTTGCGAATCATTTTCTAAGACGAGCAGCGACCGCGCACGCCCGTCACGTAAGCGCAATCTCCAGCGAAGCGATGGACCTGCTCCTCGCCCACGTTTGGCCCGGCAACATACGCGAGTTGGAAAACACGATCGACCGAGCGGTCATCCTCTGCAAAGGTCACCAGATCACCGCCAGTGACCTACCAGAAAAAGTGCAGTTCCCGCGAGCGTCATCCGCCGCCTCTGGAAGCTACCGACCCATGCCACTCAAAGACGCCCTCGCCGAACCCGAGCGACGCATTCTCGAACAAGCCCTGCACGCCAACGGATGGAACCGCCAAACCACCGCCAATCAACTCGACATCAACCGAACAACCCTCTACAAAAAAATGAAACACTACGGCCTGGACCAGGGACCAACCAGCCACCCCTCACGAAACTAAAGCAAGGAACCGTCAACGATAGCACGCTTTTTCTTCCGTCCCCCCTTTACCAAGGAGGGATCGAGGGGGGTTGCCAGCGCCGCCCGAGTGCGAAGCGCCCCAGTGTGGCACCGGTATGTAACCGGTGCGCCGGGTGCCATGGCCAAGCGCAGCGCCGCTATGCGTTTCGCACAAGACACGGAATCGAACACCTACCCCAACGGATTCATCGCCAACCCCGTCGCCAGCTTCGGAAAAAAGTACGTACTCTTCTGCGGCATCAACCCGCCCGCCTCGCTCACACCACGAAGAATCTCCATCGGCGTCGCCTTCACCAAAAGCGCTACCCCATCATGATCCCTGGCCGCCTTCTTCGCCGCCTCGACCGACTTCACGTAATGCAGCTTCGGCTCTTTGCCGAGTTTCTTCGCAAGAAGCTCGTCAAGCAAATAGCGATGCAGATAAGCATAATCCAGCCGTCGCCACGCCTCGCACGCATCCGGCGCAAGCGAGCCAAGCACACTGCGATTCGTAAACCGCACCGGCGTCTCCACCCCGCTAGAACCTTCAAACAATACAACGTCAGCAACATCCGCCCCGCAAGATTCGACCCCCTCCGACCAGGTATCCAGAAGAGTTGCGACATCGATCTGCCCGATCGTGCGATTGTACGGAAGAATCAAACAACCCGGATCATCCATGCTCGCCAGAACGAACATGATCCAGTTGGCAGGGTGATCCTCGGGCAGAGGCCCGCCGTTTTTCTCAACGAGATAGTCACGATAAAGTAGCGCCGTCCCATACCGATGATGGCCATCCGCAATATAAATGCTCTTATCGCTCATCACCGAAACAACAGCATCAACGGTCGTTTCGTCGCTGACG
The DNA here is from genome assembly GCA_024277835.1 of Planctomycetota bacterium. GTDB lineage: Bacteria > Planctomycetota > Phycisphaerae > UBA1845 > UBA1845 > JAJRUK01. The sequence goes on from JAJRUK010000312.1 coordinate 1,631, forward strand.
ATCCACAATCGGTTATCCACACCGTCAAGCGTACCGGTCGCATCGGGCGAGTCGCTGGCAGTTTTCGAAAACGCCGTCCCAATCGCGTCCGCCGGATCAGAAAAAATCCCGAAAATCGGCGATAGCTGCACCTTCGTCGCCTTCATCAAAGCAAGGCGATCTTCCTTAGGCCCGCCAAACGTCTTCTCATGCGGAAGCACCGAACCATCAGAAAAAGGAACCAATCGAACCCGCGCGACAAACATCCGCCGAGTGTACTGCTGCCCGCCATGCTCGAAACATTGATGATAAAGATAAAGCGATGGCTTCTCCTCTCGGATAAGCGTCCCATCGCCGAGCCACTGTTCCAGCATCGCCGCTGATCGCTCATACGCCTCCGCCGGACCCGCCGACTTCGGCGGAAGATGTGGCAAATCAATCCCGACAATGTTGCGATCGCTTCGCGCAAGCAAGGCGTCTTTATCGCCCTGATTCAAAACGTCGTACGGCGGAGCAATTACGCCAGAAACGTCACCACCACACTTGCTATAGTCGTATCGAATCGCAGAAAACGGTGCGATTAGTCCCATGTCGATCTCCCTGGGCGTCCCGGTCAGAGTTCGCCGCCCACAACGTATCGCCGCCCCGCCAACCCCGCAACCAACTCGGTTAGCCCAACTTTTCTCCGCCCCACCCGCCAAACCGGTCGATAAAACTCATATTGGCGACAAGCGCCGACCAAGCCATTGAAAAACGAAGTTTTTCCGTGTCGCACCGGTTTGTAACCGGTGCGAGGTGCCGAAACAGGAGACGCGAATCCATGCAGAACATCGTCATTCTCAGCGGCGGGGGAATCAAGTCAGCCGTCTGCGCCTGGCGCTACGCCAAAGACAACGAACTAACCCTTGTACACCTGAGCTTCGGACAGCCAGCCTCAACCGCAGAACTCAATGCCACCGGAGAACTGGCAAAACGCTTGCCCCGCGCCGCGCTTATCCCGCTCGTCCTGCCGCATGTGACCAGTTTGCAACGCGGCGGCGAGGACGGCGTCTCGTCCGTCGGGGCTGCGGGCGTCGTCGGAACCCCGAGCAACAACCCCGAAGTCGATGCACTATCCCCGGTCATGCTCGCCGCGATCGCGCCGATGATGCTGAGCGTCGGCGTGCAGGTCGCGCTTCGGGTCGGCTCCTCCACCGTCGTCACCGGACTCACGCAATCCGCCGAGGGCGCTCACCTTGGCTTACCGTCGCCCGATCCGCAAACCGACAACCGGCGGGAAATGCTCCACGGACTCAGCATCGCATTCGACGCCCTGCTAACCGCCAAATCGCGCGTCAAAATCGAAACACCCCTGATCGACCTCGGTTACGCCGAGATCGTCCAGCTCGCGGTGCGCTTCGACCTGTCGCTGGAACAGTGCTGGACATGCTGCGCCTCAAGCACCCTCCCCTGCACCCAATGCCAACAATGCAAAGCAAGAAGCCAGGCCTTCACCCAGGCCCGCTCCATAGACCCAGCAACAACAACCGTTCCAACACGATAGCACGATCTCAACGACGTCATGCCCGCGTAGGGTGGGCTATTGCCCACCACATCCATTCATCAATGGCGTGCGGTCAGATTCCCGTAGATGGGGCTGATTAACCTAGTAGCGCTACGAATGCAACGACGTCAGCAAGATCAACATCGCCGTCGCCATTGTAGTCTGCACACGCACAACCCGGCGCAACCGAGCCACCGCCAGCTCCGTTGAAACAGTTCTGGAACCTCGCGACATCGACGAGGTTGACGACACCGTCATTGTCGAGATCACCAAAGAGC
>JAJRUK010000313.1 GCA_024277835.1 Planctomycetota bacterium
CAATGTATCATCGGGGTCGGTCGTCACGTGCGATTGTGTGACGCCTCCGATACCATGCGGGAGCAGTGCGTTCCCCGTTTGCAATGGAACTTGTCCGCTGCCATTCCAGCAGTGTAAGGCGCAAGGTCTGTTCTTCGGATCGTGCAAGTGTAAGACGTTTATCGATGTGGTGCTCAATCCGTTCAAGTCGTACCAGAGGTCTCTGGGAGTCATCCTCCCGTCGACCAGTGCGGGAGCGCTGACCGCGTACCGAGTTACGCTGACAACGCTCTACGATCCTGATGATCCTCAACCCATCAATCAGCCTGACTATAGCGGGAGCGAGGGTGAGGTTCGTTATCTGAACCTGTTCCGCGACGCGAATGGCGTGCCGGTTACAGAGTGCCTGAGTTCCGCGGCGTTCGGGACAACGTATCCTTGTATTTCCGTTGGTTGCGAGCCTGAGTATGTAGATTGGGGTACGCTCTTCGGCGATCGGACTGCCTATCTGATGGGCAACGCGATCATACCGGACTCAACCTACACGATTGCACACTTGGACTCGACGTGTGCGGGTCAGGAGACGACGTGCGTGGATGTTTCGGCGGAGGTCGCTTTTGCGACTGCTCGCCATGGCGATACGCAGCCAGACATCTTTACAAACGTGAATGACGTTGTGAACGTCGTCGACGTTGTGAAGGACGTGTTCGGTGCGCCGTGGGAGTATCAGGTATACGTTCGCAATCCGATTCCTGCGCCGCATCTTGAATCGGTAAATGTGACGGACATCGTGATACATGTGGACGCCGTGAAATTGGTCCCGTATACGTTGCCCATTACTTCGTGTCCGTAGGGAGATCGGACCGCCGGCGCAGCGGCTGAGTAGACAGTTCAACTAATTGGAACCACCGGGGCGGGCTGGAAACAGCTCGCCCCTTTTTCTTGCGCTAACTCCCTGTTTCCAAGCCTCGGTGTAACAATTTGCGCGTTCTAACGGAAAAACCGTTGACCCAAGCCGAACCGAAGTTACCGTGAACCGACCAATATGAAAAAAGACGGGAAGATTCCAACGCAGCGTGCGAGTGCAACGCCCAGGAGTATCCGATGGAACGCGCCTTGATCGAAATTCGCAACGTCCGAAAGGTCTACTACAAAGACCGAATCGAAATCCCGGTCTTGGAGAAATTGGACCTCGACGTCCCCGCCGGCGACTTTCTCGTCCTCATGGGGCCAAGCGGGTCTGGCAAGTCGACGCTGCTGCACCTCATGGGTGGACTCGATCGCCCGACCAGCGGTACCGTCCACATCGGCGACGCCCAACTCGATGCGATGTCGGAACGGCAGCTTACCAGTTGGCGAAGTCGCAACGTCGGATTCATTTTTCAAATGTACCATCTCGTACCCGTTCTCACGGCCGCTCAGAATATCGAGCTGCCTCTTCTACTTTTCAAAATGTCCGCGAAAGAGCGAAAGGAACGCGTTCGCACGGCGCTTGATGTTGTCGGGTTGTCCGATCGAAGCGACCATCGCCCGAACCAGCTTTCCGGTGGTCAAGAACAGCGCGTCGCCATCGCCCGTGCGATCGTCACCGACCCGAGCATCATCCTTGCCGATGAGCCGACCGGCGATCTCGACGCAAAGACGTCGGTCGAGATTCTTGGGTTGCTCGATCTGCTGCACAAGGATTTCAAGAAAACGATCCTCATGGTGACGCACGACCCTCGCGCTGCGTCGCACGGAAGTCGCATCTTACACCTGAACAAAGGCGCACTTTCCAAAGATAGTCAAGACGCCCAACTCGCTTCCGCGACGTAGCTTCAAGCAGGTGTACCCATGACAATCACGTACGTACTCTTGCAGAACCTTAAGCGTAACCGCCTGCGGACCGCGCTGACCGTTGCCGCTTTTGCTTTGCCGATGGCGGTGTTTGTCGGGGCGATCTCTTTCGTCACCGCCCTTCATACGCTCCGCGTCAATAACGAGAAGCAGCTTCGCCTCGCGGTGCATCAGAAACAGCGCCTCACGAGCACCCTCCCCTCCGGGCACCGAAGGCGCATCGAAGCGCTCGATCCGGACCACACCAGGCTCGCCGCCGTCTGCGGTATGCGATGGTACGGTGGCCGGGTTCCAGACACGCAGAATACGCTGACCAGTCTCGGCGCAGACAAGGACACTTTTCCGATTGTGTATAGCGACCTTGGCATGACCGCCGAGGAGATCGACGCGTGGAACCGTAACCGAATCGCCGCGGTGACTGGCGTGGGACTTGCAAAGACGTACGGTTGGAAGGTCGGCGACCGCGTCACGCTCGACAGCACGGTCCCGCCGTATCTTTCGCTAGAATTCAAGATCGTCAAAATCGTCCCCAAGGCGGAACGCGGCAACATTTTCTACTTCCGCCGCGACTACCTCCAAGCGTCTCGCGAAGAAGTTGGATTTGAAGACGACAGGTGTCACATCTTCTGGGTCAAGTGTAACTCGGCGGCTGGGCTTCGATCGTTGCAGGGCGACATCGATACTCGTTTCGCCAACACTCCGGACGAAACAAAGTCCGAAGACGAAAACGCATTCAGTGCGAACTTTACGCAGGCGCTGGGTGACATCCCCGGTCTGATGCAAGCGCTCGCGGGCGTGATCGTTACCATCATCGCGTTGGTGGCTGGGAACACGATGATGATGAGCTTCCGCGAGCGAACACGAGAGTTGGCGGTCTTCAAAGCA
>JAJRUK010000314.1 GCA_024277835.1 Planctomycetota bacterium
ACGCCGCATAACGGTGCTCCGCAGACGCCGCTCTGGAACCGGACGAACCCGCGAACGCATTATCGCATTTACGAAAGCTCGACGACCGACGCCCGCATCGACCAGCCCAGCGGCCCGTCCAAAATGTGCTTGAGTTGTCACGACGGTTCGATGGCGCTGGGCAATGTTTTGTCTCGGCCAATGACGCACCCGATCGTAATGACCGCGCGGACGATTCCGCCGGGGACCAGCGACTTGACGAACGATCTTTCTGATGATCATCCGATCGGGTTTCGCTATGATCGCGCTCTTTCTAACAAGGATCGTCAGCTAAATCCGCCGGAGGTTGTTTCGCGGAACTTGCCGCTTGGCATGCACGGCGAGATGCACTGCACGACGTGTCACGATCCGCACAACAACGAGCTTGGCGATTTTCTGCGCGTGTCGGATCAGATGTCCGCCATTTGTATCAACTGTCATACGATGAATGGCTGGTCGCAGGGATCGCACGCGACGAATCGCAAGCGAACACCGGACCGTGTCGTCGATCCGGGCGAAAGACTGAAATACAAGTCCGTTCGAGACAATGGCTGCATGAGTTGCCACAAGATTCACTCAGCCCGGGGTAGTGAGCGACTTCTTCGAAGCCATCGCGAGGAGCAAAACTGTCTGAACTGTCATAGCGGTGCGGTCGCGAGTTTTAACATCGCGGCGGACATCGGCAAGCGGTCGGGACACCTTGGGCGATTGCGTACGGGGGTTCACGATCCGACGGAGTCGCCGTTTACGATGCGAAGGCACTCGGAGTGCGTGGATTGTCATAACCCTCACGCGGCGCAGCCTGATTCTGTCGGTCTGGTTCGCGGAACGCTAGGCCAAACGGTGAAGGGTCCGAACCGACACGTCAAGGGGATCACGATCGCCGGAACGGAAACGGACAACTCGACGTTTTTGTTCGAGATTTGCTTTAAGTGTCACGCGGATGGCATCGCACGCGGTCGGCGCGGTGATAGCAGACAGGTGACGCAATCCAACACGCGATTGGAGTTCCAGCCGTCGAACCCGTCGTTCCATCCCGTCGCGGGACCACGGCGCAACTCGGATGTTGTTAGTTTGATCTCTCCGCTGCGTGTGGGAAGTGTGATTTCCTGTTTGGACTGCCATAATAGCGACAACGCCCGCGCGATGGGTGGATCGGGTGCGAATGGTCCGCACGGTTCGATCTATGAGCCGTTGCTTGTTCGTAACTATGATACCGCCGACTTTACCGCTGAGAGTGCCAGTTCGTATGCACTTTGCTATGGCTGTCACAGTCGCGATAGTATCTTGAACGACGACAGCTTTCCGCTTCATCGGCGTCATGTTGTTGATCTTCGGACGCCGTGTAGCGCCTGTCACGATGCACACGGGATTTACCGCGGGCAGGGCAACACGAACAACCACGGCAGTTTGATTAACTTTGATCTTTCGATCGTAAGCTCGGCTGAGACGCCCGCCGGTCGTCGGATCGAGTATACCGACAGCGGTCGTTTTGCGGGTAGCTGCACGCTGACGTGTCATGGCGTGACACATTTTAACTTTCCGTATACCAATGCGGCTCGCGGCGGAACGAATGCCCGGTCAAGAAACCTGCTGGGAGGACTTCGCCCATGATGCGACGCTTACTGTTACCGGTTTTATCGCTTGGTGCGGCGTTGATGCTGGCTGGCCTTGCCCGGGGGGGGATCGAAGGGTCCAAGCACGATTTCTCGCAAAAGGCGTGGAGCAAGGACGATTCTTGCGGGGCATGTCATACGCCGCAGCGCGTTGAGACGCCGGACGTGAAGCCTTTGTGGAATCCTGGCGCAAATTTGACAGAGCGGTTCGGGCTCTCCGTGAAAACAAGAGGTCGTGCGGGAAGTGGGACGACGTCGTGTCTTCGCTGTCATGATGGAACCGTCGCACCTTCGAATATCTCAGCGGCGCAGCGAACCGAGTTCGTGAACAAGACGCGTAGTGCTCGATTCGCACCGGCTCATGGCGGCAGCAACCACCCGGTGGGGATTGATTACCCTCTGTTCGATCGTCGCGGGTTTCGACCTGCCAATGTCGTCACGAACAAGGGAACCGTCGTGCTGCCAAACGGAAAAGTCGAGTGTCTCTCCTGCCACGATCCGCATAATGGTGCGGGGCAGAAGTATTTTCTTGTGACGAGTAATTCTCGGAGCGCGCTTTGTCTGACGTGTCATCGCAAATGAACAAGAACCGGAACAACAGACGCTCGCTCGCGGCTCGCCCTCTTTGCTTGGCTATGCTCGGGGGATTTGTCTCGATGGGGAGTGGCTGCGCGAGTCGAGGGATCACGGCGGACCCGGTCTATTATCCGTTGTCCGGTGCTCCCGCGCGCGTTGTTCATTTAAAGTCGTTCAACCGGATCGATGATATCGTCGCGATTGAGCATACGTTCATCGAGACAATCCGGGGCAACCGCTTCATCTCGCGCATCGAAAACGCAGCCGGTATCGCCACGAGCGGCGACAACCTCTTTGTGTGCGACACGGAGCAGGCGGTCGTTCACGTTTGGAATCTCAAGAATGGTGACACTTATCGACTCGGTCAGTCGGGCGACGTTCGCCTGGAAACGCCGGTGGACGTTGCGATCGCCGAGGACGGAAGCGTCTTGGTGGCGGACACGGGTCGGGGTGAGGTCGTTGCGTTTAGCAGCGATGGCGCGGAGCCGCAGCGACTTAGACCGCCAGGGAACGCCCGGTTTCAACCGGTCGCACTCGCGGCGGCAGGTAATACGCTCTACGTCGCGGACCTTGGCAGCGCTTCGATTGTCGCCTTCGATATTGACGCGGGATCTGTCGAGTCCACGTTCACGCTTTCGGACAAAGCCGGGGACGCGGTGATGCCGATGGGCGTCGCGGTCGGCCCCACCGGAGAGCTTTTCGTCACCGACGCGATGGGCGGACGAGTTCTCGTACTATCGAGCGGCGGCGAACTGGTTCGAACGATGAGTCAGCGCGGCAACCGACTCGGCGACATGGGGCACCCCAAGCACATCGACGTGAGCGACGACGGGACGGTTTTCATCGCGGACGCCGAGTTTGCCCATGTCCACCTTTTTAACACCGGCGGCGAGCTACTTATGCTCGTCGGAGGCGCGGAGGATCGAACGGGCGGCACGCCCATGCCCTTCGGCGTTGCTGTGATTGCTTCGTCGGCAACACTTCAGCAACTCGTGCCGGCTGACTTTGAGGCGAGTTACTTTGTCGTGGTGACGAATTCACTCGGTTCCAAGCGGATCAACCTGTTTGCTGTGGGAAACCGGCAATAGTCTGAGGACCATTCGCGCAAGAGAACCGAGCCGCGACCGCGGGGGAGCGATTGGTCGAGAACCCCCATCGTCCTTGAAAAATCGCTTCCTTACGGGCGCGGCTCGGTTGGTTGCTTTATTCTTTGCGATACTTGAGCGGGTAGTGCTCATGCACGCCGTCGATAAGTCGCTGCTTATAATCGAACTTATACGTCGCGGCATCGATCGTGGGGCTTTTGTCGTTGTGACACTTCTTGCAAGTCGACTCTTCGATTTTGTTCATTCCCGAGGCATGCATTTCTTCGCTCGTGTACTTCGTCTTCGACATCATGATCTTCTTGTGCTTATCAACAAAGGGGCTGCCCGCTCCGTGGCACATCTCGCAGCCAATCCCCACCGTGTACTTCGCGTGCTTGACTGATTTCTTATCGGTGGCGTCTGGAATGGCATACCCGCCCGGTTTGCCGAATCCGACGGTATGGCAGGGGAGGCACGACTTGTCGGTCGAATAGTCTTTTGCAGGATCGAGACCAAATTTTTTCTTGACTTCGGCGGCGTTTCCGGGTTTGAGCGTATCAAGCGCCTTGGCATGCTTCTTTGTCTTCCATGACTTGTACTGCTTCATGTGACACATCTTGCATTTGTTGCTCCCGACGTATTTCGCCTGCCCGCCTTCGACCGTTACGATCGTAGCGACAGCCACAGGAAGAGCCGCCGTATCGCCAGCGACGGCGCTGCTCCCGCACAACTGCCATGTAGCAAGAACACCAACAATCAAGACCGCTACCGCCGTCCAGGACTTACGAGACTTCATGTTCAATTCCTCCTCAAAATATTCGAAGAGCCACCAATGACTCTACAATAGCCCGCGCACGTCATACCCAATCGCAGGCAGGAACGCAATGAGCCAGCGGGAAATCGGAGCAAGTTTTGTGCCATTCGGAACTTCCAGGCGCAGTCTTGGCATGGAAGTTGCTTCCCCGGTGTTCTGGATGAAGCAGGTTGTGTCCTAATGGCTTTGTCTGGAGAATATTCAAAGTAGTTAACGCGAGAGACAGCGCGGCCACGATAACGCGGTACAATTTCCGCAACGCGACTTCACAAAGTTGGTCGGCCCGGTCGATGGGATGGGTGGGCTGTCTTCGGGCCGAAATGGCAGACCGGAATGCAACAGAACTATCTACAAGGGAACATGGCCATGATTCATGCGCCCCATGCAGGGCTGCGCCGCAGGATCGCTTGGGCGATCTTGGTTTGTGCGACGATTTTGGCTGCCACTCGCCCCGGATACGCGGAAGAGAAGGCAAGCTGCAAGACGTGCCATACCAAGCAGGTCACGCTGCTCGCAACGTCCGTCCACAATTCGTTCAATTGTCAGGAATGCCATGGCGGACCGAGCACCTACTCGCTCAGCCCCGACGAAATGGCCCGCTATACCAGACCGACCGCCCCTGGCGAAGTTCGGCCCGTGTTCCAACATGGCGACGGGTTTACTGGAAAAGCGAAGCGCGCTGACATCCCAAACCTGTGTGGTAACTGCCACGCGGATGTCGAGCGGATGAATCCGTACGGGATTCCGACAGACCAGCTCTCGGCATACTGGACCAGTGGCCACGGAAAGACGCTAAAGAAGACCGGCGACGACAGGGTCGCGGTCTGTATCGATTGTCATGGCTCCCACGATATCTTCAAGACAAACGAAGTGACAAGCCGCACGTATCCAGCCAACGTGCCCGAGACATGTGGGCAATGTCACGGAAACGCCGAACTCATGGGCGATTTCGATTTGCCCGTGGCGATCGTGGATGAGTATCGCCGCAGCGTCCACGGGAAACTTCTCTATGAGCAGGGCGACCTAGGCGCGCCGACGTGTGCGACCTGCCACGGCAGTCACGCGGCAGCCCCTCCGGGATTCGCGAGCGTACGAACCGCATGCGGGCAGTGCCACCAGCTTGAGTCGAAGTTTTTCGCTACAAGTATTCACGCGAGTCAGGAAGAGCACAAAGGGTGCGTTCAGTGTCACGGGGGTGGACCGGATGCGAACTATCACCTGATCGAACGCATTACCAAACCAGCCAGCGCCTTGATTCAGAAATACAAGCAACTCATGGCGGTCGATCCAAACGCGACCGGTGAGGAAGTCGCCGAGGCAATCCATCCGGACCCGAAACGTATTATTAACAACGCCATCGAATCATGCACGGAATGCCATGAAGATCTGGAGGACGACGAGAGCCTGCCAAAACTCTTCGAGCTAATCGACTCGATCGCCGCGGCGGAAAAGAAGTACGTCGAAACAGCGTCTTACCTTGACGAGGTTGGTCGAGGGGTGCTCTTGATTGACCACCAGCGATTCAAATTTGAAGATGCCCGGACCCATCTGATCGCGCTTGCACCTCTTCAGCATACGCTCGACCTCGACAAAGTTTCAGCCAAGGTCAAAGAGCTAGACAAGATCTGTGATGAAGTGGATCAAGAGCTAACAGACTTGGAAACGAACCTGAATCGACGATACGCAGCACTTGCACCGATGTGGGGTTTTTGCATCGTTTTTTCGATCGCGCTTTATGCGAAGTTCAAACAACTCAAGAAAAAATATGTCAAGCCGCTACCGTAACTGGCAGCGAATCGGAGAGTCATCGTGACGCAACAGTCTAACGAATCAACAAGACGAGGGTTTCTCGACGTCTTTATCGGCATCTGTTCCGCGATCACCGCGGCGGCGGTCACGATCCCGGGCCTGATGTACTTGTGGCCTGCTGCCAAGGGCGGTGCAGGGGGAGAAGTCGAAGTCAAAGGTGCGAAAAACCTGGCAAAGGGTGAGTCGGAGATTCTTCAGGTCAAGGGCAAGGCGGTTCTTGTTGTGCGAACGTCGTCGGGTTTTGATGCTTACTCTGCCATCTGCCCACACCTCGGTTGTCTCGTGAAGTGGGAGGGTGTTCGTAAGGAGTTCCTCTGCCCCTGCCACGCGGCGGTTTTCGACAGCAAAGGGCGAGTCGTCTCCGGACCTGCACCGGGACCGCTATCGCCCTACAAAGTAAAAGAAGTCGGCGACAAAGTATTCGTATCCGCCGTATAGCACGCGGCACAGCTTGATTTATACAGGAAACAGTGCCCATGAACGCTCCGGGATGGCTGCAACGGTTCCTCAACGAACGCTACAACATGGAGGTCGCCAATACCTTCATTGACAAGCAAATGCACAAGCGTCTGCCGCCGCATACGGGGTGGCTGCACATTTTTGGCAGCTTGTCGCTTCTATTATTCATCAGCCAGACAATCACGGGCATCCTCCTTCTGATTTACTATCGCCCAACGCCCGACGAAGCGCATGCGTCGATTCAATACATCACGGGTGAGGCGCATTTTGGGTGGCTATATCGCCAGGTCCATGCGTGGGGCGCGTCGCTCATGATCCTTGGGCTGACGCTACATATGATCCGCACGTATTTCATGGGGTCGTACAAAAAGCCGCGCGAGCTTACATGGATGACGGGCGTGATGATTTTCGTTGTTACGATCACGTTCGGATTTACCGGTTATCTGTTGCCGTGGAATCAGATTGCGTTCTGGGCGACGACCGTTGGTACGGAATCCGCCGCCAAGGTTCCTTACATCGGGGGCTGGTTGCAATACTGCTTGCGAGGCGGCGATGCGGTGACCGGCGAGACGCTATCGCGCTTCTTTGTCGTGCATGTGATCATTTTGCCGTGGGTGTTGACGGGGTTGATCGCGGTTCATCTGTTCCTGATGCGCGCGACGAATCTTGCGACGATGGAACGCGTCGGCGAAGAGAAGAAGACACCCGAAGAGTGCGGCATTCCGTTCTTCCCCGTTCATGTTGCGAAAGAAGGCGTTGTTGCGGTATTACTGATCGCGGTGCTTGTGACGCTTTCGGTTCTTTCGCCGTGGGAGATTGGCGAACCAGCCAACCCGCTGAGCACACCTCCGCATATCAAGCCGGAATGGTACTTCCTGCCGAGCTATCAGCTTTTGAAGTATTTCCAGGGGCCATACGGTGCGTTCATGGGGATCATCGCCTGTTCGGTTCCGTTTGCGCTGCTATTCTTCTGGCCCATGCTCGATCGCGGGAAAGAGCGCCACCCCAGAAAGCGGCCTCTCGCCGTCGGGTTTGGTCTGATCGGGTTGATCTCCGCGCTCGCGCTGGGTTACCTCGGCCACGTTTCGGGGTTGGAGAAGTCCTACTTCGGCGCTCGCTACCACTTCAGCGAAAAAGGCTGGCCAACGCGCATAGCGGATGATGCCCCGCCGAGCGATTCGGGCGGGCATTAGACCCTATTGGATACAATCGTCGTCGCCACGTTGCGATATCTTCCCCGGCGACTGTAGGTCGGGTCATCGACCCGACATTCTGGAGTGTCAATTTGTGGCACAACAATAGGGTCAGGCATCGTAGGCAATATTCAGAAGCGATGGTGGGCAATAGCCCACCCTACCGCGTGCCTGATCTACGGAACTTATTCAATGCTTACGAGTACTCCACGCATATCGAAAGAAATCAACAAGTGCGCCAAGAGCTAAGGCTCCAAGATACGAGCCTACGAAGAAAGCTTTCGTTCTCCACCATGTCAGATCTCCAGCTGTGGCATAAACCCCGCACAGAACAACAAAGTTAAGTGAGGCAAGCGCTACGAATTTAAACAGCGTTCTTCGACGAAATATCATATCCAACTCCTACAAACGTACCCCCCAGTGACCACTGAATCGCTCGGTCCTGTAAACCGCGGACAGTCACCTATTATCCCGATACGGCCGAATCTCGTCACGCGAACAGCTTACCCGATCATGCGCGAAGGCTGCACAGGGGGCGGTTCTCGAAACTTGATCCCTCTTGACACTTACTACCAGATGCAATAATATTTCATCTGGTATGAATAGCCAGCAAAGCAGCATCCAGGGGCAATTACGGCGATTCGAGGCATTGTGTCGGGATCAAGGGCTTCCGGTGACCGTTCAGCGGCGGACCGTGCTGGAAACCGTGCTGGGTCGGGATGACCATCCGACGGCTGACCAGATTTATGAGGATGTTGTTGCGCGGGTCGCGGGCATCTCTCGGACGACGGTGTATCGGGTACTCGATATGCTGGTGCGGTTTGGCATGATTACCAAAGCATGTCATCCCGGGGCGATGGCCCGGTTCGATGGGAACACCGAGCGTCATCATCATCTCGTCTGCCTCCGCTGCGATCGCGTTATCGACCTCGTTGACGAACGACTCGACGCGCTCGAACTACCCGATACCGGTCATCTTGATTTTGAGATCACCGACCTTCGCGTTCAACTTTACGGAGTCTGCGCCAACTGTCGCAACGAAGCGACCGCAAGCAAACCTGTCACCGATGAAACGGGTGCAGTATTGAATCCCAAGAAAAGAGAGAAAAACTAAGAACGACCCGAACAGGATGTAGAACAAGTGTGAAACCGGTGCGCTGCGTCCTGCTTCGGCACTTTACACCGGTTACAAACCGGTGCCACATTGAAAAACTTCGTTTTTCAAATGCACGTAGAAAGGAAGAAAAGATCATGAAACGTAAACGGAAGCAACAGAGTCTGCGAACGACAACAAGAGTGCTCGCGGCGACCCTCATTGTAACCTCGCTTGGCGTCGTTTCGACAAAGGCTACAGCACAATCCTCCACGAGCTACGCCCCCGTCGCGGGCAAGGAGGATTTCCAGAAGACGATGGCGCGAATGAAAGCAGCCAAAGCCGACGTAATGGAACGGGAGATGAAATTGTTGAGGCAGCGATACGACCTCAGCGATCGCCCGGCGGCGGTCACAATGTCGCGAGGGAAGCCGGTGCAAGAGGGCGTTCGCGTGAAGCTACCGGCGGGCACAACGTGGGACATGCTCGCCAACATGACCCCGCAAGCGATTCGCGAAAAAGACCTGTTTCCGAAGGGTTTTCTACCTCTTCCGCACCCGAACCACGCCGAAGGGGGCATGGTTTTCCCAAAGCATCACATCGACGAGATCAAGCGTCAGGAAGGCCGGGACTTGACTCGCTTTGACCTGGACTACGACTTGCCGACGCACTTTCTGCCCGAGTATCCGCCGCCGATGTATCTCACGACGCGACCGGACCTGGGCGATGTCTCCCAAGGCAAGGTTGTCACCATCGATAACTATTACGAACTGTTCAACGGCATCTTGAACCCCAAACAGATCGAAGGCCTCCGCCTGCTGGTGACGCCATTCCCGCAGCAGCAATTTAACCAGACCGCAGACCGCCGTTCGGTCAAACCGCATCGCGGTGTCACCTGTCTTGACTGCCACGTGAACGGTCACACAAATGCCGCGACACACCTTGTCGGTGACATCAGGCCACAGGCGTTTCGACACGGTCTGGATACGCCGCCGCTTCGAGGGGTCAACATACAACGGTTGTTCGGGTCGCAACGAGCGTTGAAAACCGTCGAAGATTTTACCGAGTTCGAGCAGCGGGCAGCTTACTTCGACGGCGACCCCGTGATCGCAATGAAGAAAGGGGTCAACATTCTCGACCGGGGGAGTCAGGTTCACTTCATGGCGGAGATGGAGCAGATTTTTGACTTCCCGCCAGCGCCAAAGCTTGATATCTTTGGCAAACTCAACCCCGACCTCGCCACGAGATCAGAACTACGAGGACAAGAGGTGTTCTTTAATAAGGGTCGCTGTTCCGAATGTCACCCGGCTCCGTTCTATACGGACAATCTGATGCACAATCTTCAGACGCAGCGGTTCTTTACTCAACGGATGACGAATGGTCGGATGGCGACCGGTGATGGCCCTATCAAGACGTTTCCACTGCGCGGCATCAAGGATTCTCCGCCGTATCTTCACGACAGGCGACTGTTGACGCTTGAAGATAGCGTGGAGTTTTTCAACTTGGTGACTGGCGTGAAGTTGACCGAGCAGGAGAAGAAAGACCTGGTCGCGTTCTTGCGATGCTTGTAACGTGACATCTTCTGCTTCAGGGTCTTACACCGGTTACAAACCGGTGCCACACTTTTTCAACAACCTGTTACCGGCTGTGGTGCGTACTCCGAGCGAGCCGCACCACAGCCGATCGGTTTCATCGACCTGTGTCTGTCGCATCTGCCACGCCCAGCGAAACAAGCGTCCGCCTGGGTCGTTTTAGAATCAGATTCCAGACGCTGCCCGCTACGAGACATGCTACGCCGAGGTACAGGGCTGGCGTCACGCTCCAGACAAGACGCCCCGCGATGATG
>JAJRUK010000315.1 GCA_024277835.1 Planctomycetota bacterium
CGGGTCGAATCGGACAGCCAACAATGGCTAGCTCGCAAGGCTTGAGGAACGTTCGCGTCGCCTCCCACTGTGGGAAAACAACTCTCACACGACCGGCGAGGAACCGATTCGCTTTGCCGGGTTTGGCATCGGGGTTGAGGATCGCGGTCGGGATTCCCGCTCGGTTGGCTTCGAGAATCGCGGGCACAGACGCAAGCCCCCCCGTTCCCAGCACGAAAACCGGGGATCGTACGGAGATTCTGTCGCGGCATAGATGTCTTGCCGAGCGCCACCCCTTGATGATCGCGGGCCACCGCCAGGGGTGCTTCGAGATGTGACGGAGAGGCTGACGAACGACTTCAAACTCTGACCGACCCAGGATTCGCTCGTCAACGCGGCGGTCGGTGCAGAAGAATAAGAAGCGACAATCCGGAACCCGATCTCGCAGCGATTCGGCAATGGCCAGTGCGGGATAAATGTGCCCGCCGGTTCCGCCCCCGGCAAACGCGAAGACGGGTTCGGTCGAGATTGCTTTGTCGCCGCTGGCCATGGGTCTAAGGGTAGCGGGGGTTGCTTCTGTTCGCCATTGCGAGGTGCACCGGACGACGATTTCAGAGCCGCGACCGTGAGGGATCGATGAATTCGAGTCGGTGTGTCGCCTGCGTCGCATGAAACAACGCTAATCAGTCAGGTTCTCATGAATCGCAGCGGCGCGCTGACCCCGAATGGCAATCGCACACAAGACGCCGATTCCAACCGACACGGTCAGTAACCCGCTGCCGCCCGCGGAGAGCATCGGCAAAGGTACACCCGTCGTCGGGGCGACGACCGTGACGACCGCGATGTTAATCACGGCTTGAAGCGCGACGGTCAAAGTCAAACCGAACGCGAGCAATCGCTCGAAGGGTGTTGGTGCGGCAAGCATGACACGCATCCCCAACCAGAGAAATGCGACAAATAGGCCTATCACGAGAAACCCGCCCATCGCACCCGCTTCCTCACAAAGAATCGCGAAGACGAAATCCGTATGACACTCGGGAAGGTATCCGTGCTTTTGAATGCCTTCGCCAAGACCGCGACCGTACCAACCGCCGGAAGCGATTGTGGCGAGCGACTGAATTGGCTGATACCCCTTCCCCTGCGGGTCGTCCCAGATGTCCAGAAAGGCTGTAACCCGGTCCAGACGGTACTTGGCTGCGAACAGCAGGTAAGTCAGCCCCACCCCACCAATCCCCGCCAGCGTTCCAAGGTGCAAGAATCGACAACCGCCGACCAAGAGCATGGCCCCCGCAACACACGCGAGCAGACCCGCTGTTCCGAGATTTTCCGTACCCACGAGAGCGACGAGGACTCCGACCGCAATCGCGACCGGCAGGAAGCTGCGGGTGAACGACTTAGGGTCTACGTCGCGGTCTGCGAGAAGGTACGCCAAGAGGGTTACGAGCGAGAGCTTGGCAAGCTCTGACGGTTGAAAACGAATGTTCAGACCGAGTTGCGCGAAATCCAGCCACCGATTCGACCCGCGATGAGGGTCTCCCAATCCCGGGATTAGTGCGGCAAGGAGCAATACAACGGCAAAACCAAATAGACCCAAGGCCACGAATCGGCGCGATGGTGCCGAAGCGAGTGCCGGAATCGCGGCCCACGTTGTCGCGAGCATCAGTCCGATCGCGATGGCGGCGAAGATGAGTTGTTTACCGAAGGGCGTTGCGAACATGCCCGGCGAGATGACCGGACGATCGAGCGAGGCTGTCGCAGAGGCGACCGTAACCAGGCCAATCGCCATCAGCGCGGCCGAAACGAGCGCGAGGGCACCGGGGGAGACCGTCGTCGCTCGTTGCACACCTTTCATGTTCTTATTGTCGTTCAATGCGGGGGGCGGAGTGCAAGGAAAACTGGGTTCGTGGAGGACCTCGGATGGGTATCTTTCGGATTGGGATCGTAAGACCCTGGAGCGTCGAACGTCCGCGCGGGCTGAAGTCCGCGGCTCGGGGGGAGTTGGAGGCGGGACTCAACAGGCGATGTTAGAACATGTCGGACATCCAGGGGATGCGTCCGGCGAAGATGCGCGAGGCGGTGGCGATGGATTCGTCGTCTCCTGCCAGGCGACTCGCGGCACGGAGGGACTCTGCGGACATAAAGCCAGAGTACAACGGGGCGAAATCGCGGATCGATGCGGATAGGCGTCCGACGCCGCCCTTTGTGAGAGAAGCGCGCCCATCGGCAACCGAGAGGATGAACTTGCCGCTATTCTCCTCGATCAGGGGGTCGGCAATCTCCAGATGAAGCTCCGCCCTTGTACTCGCGAGGTAGCCTCGACTCTCGATCGCGCGCTTTACGTCTACGACGCGGAGCATCCAATCGAATCGGGTGATCTTCTCGATAGCGCTTTCGTTCATCAGAAGCATGAGCGGGTCGGCGGGTGCGCCGGGAAAATCGAACGCAACCGTCATCGAACGATGATCAGCGAGCATCGAGAGCAGCGCCCGTCCTGCGTCCGCGGATTCCCACGACCAGTCGACGATACTAATCGTGTTGTCGATGATATTGACGCCTGATTTTTGTGCGAAGTAGATGTACCCGGCGGGCGTACCGTCTTGCTCTACGATGTACCCGTAGGTCTTCGACCACCATGAGGACGGATCGAGGAATCGACGCCATGCCCAGTCAGTCCGATCGACGTTGCCTGGCGAGCGAACGAAGCGTTTGCGATAGAGGTCTTCGAGGATGGATTTGTCGGCGGTCGTTGCTTCTCGAATGTCCAACGTCCTCGCTTGCTTCCCGATCGTTCCCATCGCATAGCGATACGTTGTGCGCGAACCCGCTAACTCGTACCCCGCGTGGCGATAGACGGAGAGAGTCGCAGGGAATAACACCGAAAGCGCAAGCCCCTTGGTATAGCAATCACGAACCACCGAATCCATCAGCTCAGCACCAATGCCTTTGGAGCGATATTCGGGGGCGACGCCCACCGCGCGAACGCCAGCCATCGGCACGGAACGCCCGCCAAATGAAATACCCAGGGGCTGAACGATCAGACCGCCGGTGACCTTGTCGCCCAACCGGGCGACAGTGATATTCTCGCGTCCTTCCAGTTTGATGAATTCATCGTGATCGATGGTCGCAAAGAACAGCGACTGGGCGATGATGCGCGTGAACTCAGCGACTTCGGCATCATCTTTCGGCGGTCCGATGAAGATGTCGGTTTCTTGTTGCCCCATGGTCTGCCCTTGTCGCGCAGTACGCGAGTTATAGAAGCGGCTGACGCTCGCCGAAGGCGATGACTTCGTTCATGCTGCCACTTCTGAAGCCGCGCAGATCGAGGGTCACATAGTTATATCCGAGGGATCGGAAGTGCGCATCGATACGGGTCGCTAACTCGGGCGAGGATAGCATGGTGAAGAAATCGATCGGAACTTCGATGCGGGCGATGTCGTTATGATGACGAACGCGACACTCGGTGACGCCCAAACTCTTGATAAACTGCTCGCCGGAATCAACCATTTTGAGTTTTGCGGGCGTAATGTGTTCACCGTACTGCACGCGACTCGACAAGCAGGGGCTTGCGGGTTTATCAAACGTAGGCAAGCCAAGCTGTAACGCCAGCGTTCGGATGTCCTGCTTTGTCATGCCCGCTTCGGCGATCGGAGCGCGGACGTGATGCTCCTTGGCTGCTTCGATGCCGGGTCGGTAGTCGCCGTAGTCGTCGGCGTTAATGCCATTCACAACCGCACCAATCCCTCGCTGACCTATAAACTCCGCGAGGCGCGTGTAAAGTGTCGTTTTGCAATGGTAGCAGCGATTGGTGGGGTTGCTCACGTAGTTGGGGTCGGCGAACTCATCGGTTTCAAGGACGACATGCTCCGCACCGATCTCCTTGGCAATGCGACGGGCTGCCTCCAATTCGGAGCTGGCGAGACTGTCGCTCTTACCGGTGACGGCCACGACATTGTCCGCCCCCAACTCATCCATCGCGACCTTGAGAACAAGCGTCGAATCGATCCCCGCGCTAAAAGCGACAGCCACCGACTCAAGCTCGCGCAGCACGCTTCGCATCTTCTCGCACTTTTGAACGAACGGGATCGCGGGGGTCGTCTGTGTTGGATCGGGGATGGTCGTAGTTTCCTTCATCAGTGGCTCGGTGCGGTGCGGAGACGACTTCTACTTGGAATATCCTGTCGGGCGCTCCGGTCAGGGGGATTGTAGCATATCACAATACTTCGGAATAGTCCGCATGCGGGCTTTGCGGCAGGTTGCTCAGATGTGGATTCGCCCCGTATAATGTGGCGGGAGACACGGGTCTCGCGTAACCGGAAAAGCGTTATGGCCGACATTGTAGAAAACTACCAGCACGCCGCGTTGTGGCTGATCGGGCCTGATATGCCCGGACTGCTGCGTCTGGGGGCGACGTATGTCCTCGATCGCGGCGGAAACATCGACAAAGACATCGCGGACAAATTTGGCGAAAAAGCGGTCGTGTTCTTGAGCATTACCGCCGATCCGGACGGGATTCGCCAGATGGATCAGGACAAGGAGCAACTCAAGCGAGACAGCGGGTGCGGCGTCGTCTTTCAGCCGATGAACTCGCCAACCGTGCCCGACAAGTTTCAGCAAGAGCTGCACGGGTTCGACATCGTCACCGACGACAGGCCCGGGATGATCGCGGATCTAACGGGATTGCTTGACAAATTCGGAGTCCTGATCGTCGGACACGCCGGGGAGCGCTATATCGCAGAGTTACCGCAACCGCACGCACGCGGCGGGCAGAAATGCGTCGTCCTCTTGCCGAAAGAATTCGACCTGCCGGGCTTCACGCGCGAACTCGATGCGCTTGTCTGGAAGTACAACGGCATGATCAAGACGCCGCTGCGAAGAGTGCCGGGGTTGCTCTGGTGGTGGTAGGCGTTGCGACGCCCGAATTTTGAGTGATGAATTCAGAATAGCGAATGGTTTCAGTGAGTGGCGACGCGGTTGAGGGCGGAGACGGTGAAGATGAGCGGGTACAGCTTCTCGCAGTACCAGAGCTTTGCGAAGTATAGGCCTATCGGGGAGGGGTCGAAGACGGTTCCGCCGTGTGTACGTGTTGCGAGGTATTGAATGCCGCGGTCGATCGTAGCGGCGGGTAGCGCGCTCGCCTCTGCTAGCGCCTCGATGGCGAGGGCTGTTTCTTCGATGGATGACGGTGCACCTGCCGCCCCCCCCCACCCGCCGTCTTTGTTTTGCGCATCTATGATCCATCGTTGGCCGCGCGCGCAGGCGGATGTCCATCGGTCGCGAATGTCTCCGCCGAGAAGCCTGATCGATTCAAGCGACGACGCACGGACAACGCGACTTGTACCGTAGAGCGGGTTGGATTGATCGATCGTCTGCTGGTTTCCGAACCATAGCGGTATCCATGAGCCGTCCGGTCGTTGGGTTCGCAGAAGAAATTCAACGGCGCGCGGTGCGGCTCGGGCGATCGATGTTTGTGTGCTCTTGGATAGCGCATCGTGCCAGCAGTTCCACGCACGAAGCGCGTGCGCCGTGAGGTCGGGGCTACTCTGGTCAAAGGGAAGCTTGCCCCAGCCTCGACAGAACGTCGGGATTCCCCCGTCGCGGTTTTGCAAATCGATCAGCCACCGCACCCCCGCCTCCGCAGCGACAACGATCCGTTCTTCTATAGCCTTGTCAAATGAACGGGTGCGAAAAAGGGAATGAATCGCGAGAAGCGCGCCGGCGGTGTCGTCGGCGTCGGGAACACCGCCGGTCAGATGCGTCCACGCCCAGCCACCAGGGGCGGCGTGCGTGTACGGATGCTCGACGGTGTATTGTTGATCGAGAATGTAGTTGAGCAACGCTTCCTGCTCGGATTTCGGTACAACACTTGCCAAACTGCCGTCGGCATCGAGCGCACCAACAGAAAGCGTCGTCACCCACGTCGCGAGATTCGTGTCGATGGGCCAACTTCCGTCGGGGCGGACTGTTTCAGTGAGGAAACGCGTTGCAGCGATTGCGGTTTTGCTGTTTGCTCGCCCGATGGACGCGAGACTCATCAGAACGAATCCGGTTAGCGGGGCCGCCTCTAGAAAGCCACCGGATGCGGGTTGGATTTGCTCTAGGACGCGGAGTGTTTTTTTGCGCGTGACTGCGCGGAGGAATCTCGTGATCGGTTTGCGCGTTGGGCGGTGAAAATGTCGCGCTTGACCTATCGCGATGAGCGCGGGCAGCGCGTAGCTGACGACGGGGAGACCGATCCATTTGAAAAGTTGATGCGGGCACGCCGCGAGTTCAAACGGGAGCTGTTTGACGTGTGCCCATGCATCGCGACCGGTTCCGAATCGACCGGACAGGGCGCACATCGTTAAGATCGGAACGGAAAAGGTCTTATCCTTTCCATAAACCGCGTCGATCGCCAACCCGATCGCCGGAGCGGTCAACCCCCCCGCCCGGTTTTTGATCCATGACTCAGCGGCGATGTTGGCGGATGTCGCGTCGATGTTCAATTCATCTTGATCGGAGAAATGCATCGCAGCCCAGACAAGAACGGTTGTGCTGATGTTGCTGGGACTTGAGATCGTATCGCCCCATCCGCCGTCTTCATTCTGGTGTTGGATAAGCCAGTGCAATCCACCTCGGATGAGTGCCAGGAGGTTGTCATTGTCTTCCTGATCGGATTGCAGATTCGACCGTCGAACAAGGGCGAGTGCGCAGACGGACGTTGCGGTTGACAGCGCACTGGTTGAGAGCTTGCCCTCCCAATGGCCTGCTTGTACGCGCTCGTCAAGCAATCGCTTCTTCGCGGCGGCGAGCGTTTTCTCAATTAGATTTTGATCGATGGGCACGGGTTAGAGACTCAAGTGCCCGAGGGCTAGAAGGGCGTAGTAAGTGTATTCGCTGTCCTGAGCGTCGTCTTCCCACGTTCCGCAAAAAGCGCTGCCGGTCCAGAGCGAATCGACAAAATCGAGGCAACTTTCTTTAATGTCCTCAAACGAGACGCGCATCCCCGCGAGGGCATGAAGCGCGGTCGCCGTCGAAAGAAGGTCGGGCATGGGTGCAATTGGCATCGCGAGGAAACCACCGGCGCTGTGACACTGTTTCTTAAGCCATACGCCGACGGCATCGGAAACAGGCCGCTGGAACTGCCTCAATAGCGTCGCCGCGGCAGCCGTGGTTGGCGTGGTGCCAATATTCATACTTTTTTCATTGCCGTATGCGCCGTCGTTGGTCCGCAAGACGGCGATGCTTTCGATGAGTCGATCTTGATCCGGCAACTCGATCCCCAAGTCCTGGTAAGCGCCGAGCGCAAGGAAGCTGTGGTAGACGGTGCCGTCAGGGTTGTCGGGGTTGTTTTCTTGGTCGGGGTCGGGGTCGGGGTTGAATCCGCCGTCTAACGATCGAAAGGAGGCGATTCGCTCTGCAACGCTTGCTCTTTTCGCTTTGTCGAATCCGTTAGTGCCAAGTGATGCCCAGCAGCGAGCCAGACAGCAAAGATGGACAAAGTCGAGGTCCGCGCCGTCGCCGAACGTGCTCAAATAGTCGGCAATGTGATCCGCGGGTAGGGCCGCTTGCATCGCGACCAACCCTTCGATGCAAAAAACCGTGTAATAAAGATCGCTCTCGCCGGCGCGGTCTTTCCCCCCGCCGTCGTCGTTGATTTGACTGTTAAAGAATTCGACGATGCGGTCGCCCGCCTCAAGCAGCAGGTTCGGAGCGAGCCTTGCGACCTGGAGCATTTCGAGCCTCAAACTCACTACAGTATCCCTCGATGAGGTTATCGCCGAATATTTTACCAACAACGCGACGCAACAAACCCTTGAGCGTCGCGTTGGTTAGCGTCGAAAGCGAGCGGATCGCCTCCTGCGTGTATGCTTCCTGCAACTCGCGGGCTTTTTCCGTGACGCCGCGTTCGTTGAAAATGCGATCCAACTCGGTGGCTACGTTATCGTAGGAAACTTTCTTGTGCCAGAGGCGCTCGATTAAGTTTTTCTCCTCATCACCGGAAGCGCGGCGATGAGCGATCGACAACAAGACCGATGGCCTAAGATCGCGAAGGTCGTGCGAATCGCTTTCCCCCGTATAGTCCTCAAGGTCGTCATGAATCTGATAGGCGATCCCGATAGACTCGCTATATTCCGCAAGAACAGCATGGACATCGTCGTCCGCACCGCCCAGACAAGCGCCGAGTTGAAGGGCAACGTCAAAGGCCGGTGCGGTCTTCTTTCGGAAAATGTCGAGCACTTCGAGCGACGAAAGCGGCTTGGGATCGCGTGCCCAGCATAGCTCTGCACCTTGACCGCGACTGAGCGTCAGATGACCCGCAGCCGCGATACGAAGCATGGCGACGCGCGTCTCGGCGCTCACATTCAACTCCCCAATCAGGCGATAGCCTTCGCCGAGAAGAAAATCGCCGACGTTCAGCGCGACTGGCATTCCATATTGCGCGTGAAGCGCCGGCTCGCCGTAGCGCTCTTCGTCACCGTCTTCAATATCGTCGTGAACCAAAGAGGCTTTATGAAAGCACTCCACGGCAATAGCTAGCTTCTTTAGATCATCCGGAAGCAGCGGCTCCTTTTCATTCTGGTCGCCCGTCATCGCGAGATAAACGCACGTCGTCAGGTAGGGTCGCCATCGCTTGCCCGCCCGAGCTAACCACTCACGCGCGATCGATTCCGTCTGATCGTCGCACGTGCCCATCAACTTCTCGAAAGACTCGAGCGTGAACCACTGCTGCACGCGATCGCGAAGCTCGTTCAGGTCCATGCGATATGTGCGATCGTCCGATGTCAGATGAATCACGTCCCAGACCCAATCGAGATCAACTGACGTATTGACGCAGTCGTCCTGAAGAAGCGGAATCGCAATACCGGGAACCGCCGTCGCTTCCAGATGCGGAAAACATTTCTCAAGAACATTCAGACAACTCACGCCGACAATCGCCTCGATACTACCCGTTTCGATCATGCTACGGACGATCGCAGACCCCTCTGCCACCAGAACCGCATAACCAAGGTTTTCCGCCTCGACGGTGATGTCATGAAGCGAACACAAACCGCACTCTTTGCAAAGCAGCCCAAACTCGTCGAACGGCGCGGGGCAAATGTCCTCCGCCCGCAAACACTTGGGAACCAGCAGAAGTCGCCGTTCAAACGGAATCTGCGCAAGCGTGTCGCGCCACGTTGCGTTACTAATTAGCACGCCGATGTAATCGTCGTACGTATCAGGAAGCTCGGCAATCTCACGGATGCGCTGCGTGTGTTTCTGCAATTCGCCAAGCACCAGCGGCGGGACAAGCTCGTTTTTGAGGACGTACTCCGCACAGATTTGCTTGAGACGATCGCGAACGAGGCGGTCGTTGGGGATGTTCGACTGCGTGGGACGGTCTGCCTGCTGAGGAACGCGACGGGGTAACGTCAGTAGCGGGAGCGCGATATTGTCAATCGACTCGTCGCCTGCCTCGACGGCATCTGTTTCAGGGGAAGGGTCGAGGTTTGGGTCGGGGTCGTTGTTATTGTTTGGCATGATCATGTTCTTGATCCTCTTGTTGCCGATATCTGCAATCGCACGCCGTCATTGTTTTGTGGCGTCTATGAGTCCGAACGTCCGCGCAGGCTAAAGCCTGCGGCTCGGGGGGGGGTGCGTTCACGTTTCGAGTTACATGGGCCTTCATCTCACTTATGCTCTTTATGTATACGCTCCGAAACCGAAGAA
>JAJRUK010000316.1 GCA_024277835.1 Planctomycetota bacterium
GACGAGTTGGACGGACAGCTACTCGGATTTGCAAGATGCTCTGGACGACGCGCGGGATGTTGGTAGCTGCCCGTGCGAAGTGTGGGTGGCGGCGGGAACGTACAAACCGGATCGCGGAACGGGCGATCGACTATTGGCCTTTGAAATGTTCAACGACGTCGGTGTTTACGGCGGATTCGCTGGGTGGGAGACAACGCGCAATCAGCGCGACGCGACGTCGAATATGACTATTTTTGATGGCGACCTGGACGACGACGATGATTTCAAACTCGTACCGACAAGCGGCTGCTGCATCCCCTTCTCGGAAGGTGGATGTGAGAATCTGACATGTCGTGAGATGGTGATCGCGCGTTGGTCAAGTTGCGATTCCGTTTGGAGCACTGTCTGTGCCAACATTGCAGACGAGCTTTGCTGCGATCTGTGCGTGCCCACGTTTTGCGATAACTCGATCGGCGTGGTTCGCTCGATCGACACAAACGGGACGCCGGTATTGGACGGCATCACAATCACAGGTGCACATGCACGGGGCACCAAAGAGGAGTTTTCGCTGGGCGCTGGACCTCTTCGCATTCAGAACTCAAGCCTCACCGTGAATAACTGCGTCGTTCTAGAAAATGAGGCGAGCGGAGTCAGTATCCAAGGCGGCGCTCCAACAATCACAAATACGCTGTTCTTACGC
The DNA here is from genome assembly GCA_024277835.1 of Planctomycetota bacterium. GTDB lineage: Bacteria > Planctomycetota > Phycisphaerae > UBA1845 > UBA1845 > JAJRUK01. Next base: position 680 of record JAJRUK010000316.1, read on the forward strand.
AACCGCGTGGGGTTCGCCATGTTTGTGTTCATCTCTGACCCCAAGATTTCCAGGTGCCAATTCATCGACAATGAGGGCACGGGAATGTTGATCTCCGACGATGTCGTCGTACGCGACTGCTTGTTTCAAGGCAACGATGCTGGCGGTCTGATCTTGGACCAGGCGGCCAGCGCTGTTGGGTGCACGTTCATCGGGAACCGAGCATCCAGTGGCGGGGGGATCAACGCGCGCGGAGTGAACACCGTCGCGGACTGCATGTTCTTGGGCAATGTGGCAATATTCGGCGGTGGCGGCTTGTCGATCACTAACGGTCTAGTCACCAATTGCCTCTTCGCCGGGAACGTAGTTGGGTCGGGTCAAAGCGGCATCGGCGGTGGATTGCTGGATCATTTCGGCTCGTTAATTCTCAATTGTACGTTTTTCAGCAATCAGGCCAGAATCGGGGGCGGCGTCTTTGCTGCGAATGGCACTACGGTTCTCAACAGTCTGTTTTGGCAAAACCGCAGCCATGATGGTCGGACATCGGAGCCGATGCAGATCTCAGACCTGAGCATAGCAGGTTTGGACGTTAGCTATAGCATCGTCGAAGGTTGGACCGGCGACTTGGGCGGCGTTGGCAACAACGGACTTGATCCGATGTTTGTCGATGCGGATGGTCCGGACGACATCCCTGGCACTGAAGACGATAACCTTCGTTTGCTTCCCGGTTCACCGGCCATCAACGCGGGCGATCCGGCGGGTTTCGTTGGGCCTGCAGCCGACCTCGACGGTCACCCGCGCACGATGTGTAGCCGTCGCGACATTGGCGCATACGAATTCGGAATCGGGGACTACGACTGCGATCAAGCTGTCGATCTTTGGGACTTTTCTGCTTGGGACCCCTGTTCCGCTGGCCCCAACCAGAGCGCCGCGTCATATACGGACGACTGCAAACCGTTCGACTTCAACACGAATTCGACCATCGATCTCCTTGATTTCGCGGGCTTCCAAAAAGTGATCGAATCGCCATGAGTGTCGATCCGCACAGCGGACCCTACGGGTGTGGTGACCACGCAACTCGGTGGGGTTCGGTCATTGCGATGGCGGCGATGTGGTTGGCGTCGATGTGGCGATGCTGAACAAACCATGTTGTGCTGCGGAAGTCGAGCTTGGAGCATCCTTGACTCCAAACGTCCGGGCAGACTGAAGCCGGCGGCTCGGGGGGGGGGCGGTCGCTAACATGCGGATCGCGACCGAGGTGGGTCAATCGACATTCGTCGAGTTGGCCGATCCCGAGGGAGTTTGCTTTGACGACGGACTCCTTCGCCGTCCATAGCGTAAAGAAGGCTGGCCAGGTCTTACCGCCTAGGAGTTGCCATTCCTCCTCGACGCCGACCTCGTCAAACAAGTCGCCGCGACGCTCGCGGATTCGTTCGACGTCGATCCCAACAGGCGTCTTGGCGATGACCGCGGCGGCAAGGCCCCGCGTGTGCGAGATCGACCAATAGAACTCGCCATTCGGGATCGGTGCCCCCCCCTCTTGTTGCGACCAACCATCCTGCGGCGCTCCGGTCAACGTCGCGCAGTGACGCAGTGCGCGGCGAGCATACTCGCGCTGCTTTCTCATTCGTTCGGGTGGCTTTTCGTCGGAGGCGTGGGGAACGTCTATCAAAACGGGGTATATCGTCATCGCTCTTGCGTTGGCCAAACGCCCTGGAGGGTGTGCTTGACGATGTCGGTGTCGAAATAATTGATGCTCATCCCCGCATCGACGACCAAACCTTGCGCGTTGATCCCGCTCGATCGTTCGCTCAACAAAAAGAGCGCGGTATTAGCGACTTCGTCGGTGTCGAGGCCGCGCTTTCTCGGGATGACTTGCTCGGCGTACATGTAGCTATCGACATAACCAGGGATGCCGGCGGACGCGATCGTCTTCAACAGGCCCGCGTTGACGCCGTTGAACCGCACCTCCGAGTCACGACTAAAC
>JAJRUK010000317.1 GCA_024277835.1 Planctomycetota bacterium
ATTCTACGGACGGTTCCGCGATCCTGACTGACTGGTCCTTCGTACTCCAGATAGTGCATCCGGTGGTCGTCGAGGCGTGATGCACTGATCGGGAGCGACGCGGGGCCGGTGGGTTCGGTCAGGAGCTGCCAGGTGAGAAGGGCGTCATTGTGCTCGATCATTAAATCCCAGTGCTCGCAACCATAGCCCGTGTGATGTAGAATAACGAACCGTGCGGGCATCAGTTGGGACTCCCGCACTCAGCGACCCCGACCCCGTCGACCATCAGCCCGACCGCTGCCTTGAGAGAGGTCGCGACGCGGGCCGTCGTCGCGGAATGGTTGGTTCGGGGGGTTAGGCATGGAGCGATCATGAAACATAACTCACAGAAACTCGGTTCACTACTTCTACTTTCGACACTTGTCGCCGGTGCGTTTCTCAGCACCGGTTGCAGCGCTAATTTTTATACGCTTCGCCGCGAGGGTCAAAGCGCGATGCTTCGCGGTGACGTTGGGCCAGCGAAGTATTTCTTCGTTGAGGCAGAAAAACGCAAGCCGAGACATGCCGGCAACCTTCACGACCTTGGCGTCTGCTGCGTGATTTTGGCGAGAGAGCGGTTCTCGCAAATGAACCACGCCGCGGCATTTGATCAGTTGGACAGAGCGGTTGGGTATTACCGAGCAGCACTCGATGTGCAACCAGGCAACCAGGCTGCTCGCGAAGGACTCAATACGGCGCTTGAGCTAAAGGGGCAGTTCGACGAGGCGCTTCACGAAGCTCAGTGGGCGGCCAAGTTTGTGGGGCCATCGGCGAAACAGCATATTTTCCTCGCGCGAGAGCTGGAAGAACGCGGCGATGTAGATGGTGCGCTGCTGCGATATCGACAGGCGGTGGCGATGGAACCGAGTAACCCCAAGGCGCACGTTGCGATTTCCGAATTCCTGTTGCGACATGACAACGAGGTGGCAGCGATTCATCATTTGCAGGCTGCCTATAAACTCGACCCGCGCAACCCCTGGGTCGCTGAGCAGTTGGACGCTCGCGGGGCGATGCCGCCACCTGTTCAGCAGGCACTCGGTTCGCAGTAGCACTCGCCGATGTGTGGCATCTGTGGGGCGGTAGTGTTTGACGGACAACCTGTCGCCCGCGATGCGATTCAGCGCGGGTGTGCTGCGCTTGTGCATCGGGGGCCTGACCATACGGGGACGTGGTTCGACGACGGCTCGACGATCTCGGTCGGTTTGGGTGCGACGCGGCTTGCGATTCTCGATCCGCTTCCCGCGGGTCATCAGCCAATGCACTCGGCGGACGGTCGCTATCATCTCGCCTTCAACGGGGAAATCTACAACTACCACGATCTTCGTCGCGAGCTTTCTTCGCTGGGTCGAACGTTCGTCACGAATTCCGATACGGAAGTCGTGCTCGCCGCCTGCGCCGAGTGGGGGAAGGACGCGTTCGAGAAGTTCAACGGGATGTGGGCGCTCGCGTTTTATGATCGTCAGCGGAAGTGCGGGTTCCTCTCGCGCGATCGGTTCGGGATTAAGCCCCTTATTTACGCACAATACGGACGACAACTCCTATTCGCGAGTGAGCTTCGCGCCTTAACACAACTCGGAAAATTCGACCGTGGGATTGATCGTGACTCGTTGATCGAGCATTTGACCTTTGGATATATCACGCATCCGCGAACGATCTATCGCGGTGCGAAGCGCCTTCCGCCGGGCTGCGTGCTAGCGTTTGATGCCAGTGGTGCAAGCGAACCCGAAGTTTACTACGACGTCGTTGCCGCAAGTTCGACTGTTGACCATAGCGAATATGGCCACGCATGTGGAGAGGTTCGGTCGCGGCTAGCGAGTGCGGTGGTAGGTCGGCGGGTATCCGATGTGCCGATCGGTGCGTTTCTTTCGGGAGGTCTCGATTCGTCGATCATTGTATCGCATCTGGCGGAGGCGACGGGGCAGCCGGTTCAAACATTCGCGGTAGGGTATGAGGGACATACCTCGTACGACGAGCGGCATTATGCTCGATCAGTGGCGGCGCGGTTTGGCACGGAGCATCGCGAAGTCGTCATCACCGAGCGCGACGCCGTAGCAATGATCCCGCGCGTGCTGGATCATCTTGGCGAACCGGTGGGGGATAGCTCGATCATCCCGACAGCCCTTCTGTCGGAGTTTGTGTCACGCCATGTCACTGTGGCGCTTAGCGGCGACGGAGGGGACGAACTCTTTGGCGGATACTGGCGGTATCTGGGGCATGATGCGCTGGCGACGTACCGAAAATTGCCGCGGATGGTTCGGCGGCTCATCGCGGAACCAGTTTTGCATTCGCTCGGCGCGTCTCGCGCTGGCACGCTCGCGAATCGGACGCGTCAGTTCCAAAAGCTCCTTCGCGCGGGTGGTCCCGATGGCAACGGCGCAGCCGCGGACGAATTTTCCAACCATATCGCGTGGTCGCGGATTCTTGCGCCGACAGCGACGGGACTCTTTGCCGATCCGCGGTCGGTCGAGGCGTTTGCCCAGGGCGTCGCGGACCGGGCAAGGGCGATGACGACGGACTTGCCACAAGGCGACCCGCTCAATCGGATTTTCTCGTTTGATCTGCGGCATCAGCTACCCGCCGACATGCTCCAGAAGGTGGACATTGCGAGCATGATGTTCTCGCTGGAGGTTCGTGTGCCGTTTCTTGATCCGGGGCTGGTTTCCCTGGCTCATGGGCTGCCGTCTGGGTTCAAGATCGATCGCGGGCGGCGGAAGCGGATTCTGGTGGATGCGTATCGGGGGCGGCTACCCGACGAGGTCTTGGAGCGGTCTAAGAGGGGGTTTGAAGTGCCCTTTGGCGAGTTTTTGCGGCGGGGCGAGGTGTCGGACATGTTCCGAGACTCGGTCACACGGGAGGCGGTGGATTCGCTGGGCGGGCTGGATTTTGACGGTGTTACACGGTTGTACCAGGATCATTTGACCCGCCGGAACGACCACGCGGACGTTCTCTTCGCACTCCTAAGCCTCTGCTGGTGGGCAAAAGCGAGCTAGCGGGCGGCGGGTTGTCCCAGCCGGTTTAGATGCTAGAATGCTTCGCTCGGCGGAAGTAGCCGGCGGTTCGTCAAGGAAAGAGAAATGAAAAAAGATATTCATCCCAAGTACGTCGATTGCAAGGTCCACTGCGGTTGTGGCAACGAGTGGCAGACGCGTAGCACGATCCCTGCAATCAAGATCGAAGTTTGTTCTGAGTGTCACCCGTTCTTCAAGGGCGGCGGCGATAAGCTCATGGACACGATGGGTCGAGTGGGCCGCTTCCAGAAGAAATTCGGCGACGACTACTTTTCCAAAGCGAAAAAAGCCCAGGACGCAAAGAAAGGACGCAAGCCGCTTCGCGGTTAGCTGCCCGAACGAATAACGTATTGCCCGCGCGCGTTGTGCTTCGCTGCACCAACGCGCGTGGTTTTTTTTCGCCCGGAGAGACCGATGGCTACCACTGTTGAAGATCGCCTCATCGCCAAACTTGACGAGCTATCCGTGCGCTACGACGAGCTGACCGAGAGTCTCGCGGATCCCGAAGTCGCGTCGAATCCGCCGAAGATGATTGGGATATCGAAAGAACTCGGGCGGTTGCGCAGGCTTGTCGAACCGTTTCGAGAATTCCGCACGATCAACGCGAATCTTGAAGAAGCTCGCGCGATCGCCGGCGACGCATCACAAGACGCCGACATGCGCGAACTCGCGGAATCTGAAATCCCCGAGCTTGCCCCGAAGCGCGACGAGATTCTGGAACAACTCAAAGCTGCGCTCGTGACCGACGACGACGCAGCCATCGAGTCTGTCATTTTGGAGATTCGTGCGGGGACCGGCGGCGATGAGGCTGCCTTGTTCGTGCGCGACCTGTACGAAATGTACTCGCGGTTCTGCGGCAAGAGGGGCCTGACCGTTGAAGTCTTGGATCAGAGCGGGTCGGATAGCGGCGGGTTCAAGGATTTGGTCATGAGCGTGAAGGGGCCTGAGGTTTATCGCCTGCTCGGTTACGAGAGCGGCGGCCATCGTGTGCAACGGGTTCAGACGACCGAGACGCAGGGGCGGATTCACACGTCGGCTGCGACGGTGGCTGTGTTGCCCGAACCGGAAGAGATCAACATCGAGGTGAACTGGGATACGGATGTCGAGGAGTTTATCTCGCGAGCGGGCGGTCCGGGCGGGCAAAACGTCAACAAGGTGTCCTCAGCGATTCGCCTGTGTCACAAAGAGACAGGGATCACCGTCTCGATGCGCGACGAAAAGAGTCAGCATAAAAATCGTGCCAAAGGACGGCGGATCATGCTGACGCGACTGTACGATCATCAGCAGCAGCAGATCAACAGCGAACGCGACAGCGCGCGAAAGACCATGATCGGTAGCGGCGATCGCTCACAACGGATTCGGACGTATAACTATCCGCAAAACCGCGTGACGGATCATCGGATTGGGCTGGACCTTCATTCGCTCGACAAGATCATGCAGGGCGAGTTGGACGCGCTTGTCGATGCGATGCAGACTCGCGACAAAGAGCAGCGGCTCGAGAATCTGTGACGGAACGTTGAAACAGTGTGGCACCGGTAACAGACCGATGCCACATCGAAAAACCTCGTTCCTCAACAGGCGGGTAAGTTCTCTGCTACAGAAACGTCACCCGAACCATCATTAGTAAGACTGCCGCGGCTGCCGTTCCCATCGCGCACCCAATGGCAAAGCCGCCTACGGTAAAGTCGTCTTCCGCTCTTGCTTCGATTCCAACTGGGGTTGCTTTGTTTTGCCGATCGGCGAACAGGGCTTGGCGTTCATCGGGTTCCACGCTTGCATTCTCTTTCTCGCGCTGCGCGGCGTTTGTGGGTGCAGAGAACGTGATGGCAGACTCTTCGGAAGCTTCCGGCGAAACGAGCGCGAACGCGTCGTCAAACAAACCGGTGTCGCTTACCTCGTCGTCGTTTTCGGTCGAGTAAACCAATTCCAGTTCTTGCTCAGTGCCAACGCCGTACTTGCTCCCCATCACTGGTGCGGACGGGGTGAACTCGCCCCGGCGTTTGACCGGAATCTGTCGCCCGCCCTTTAGGTTTGTCTTTGGATCGACGAATTCCTCGATCATCTGCTGTGAATGCAATCGCCAAGCGCGGTTGCGGACCTTGTTCTGTCTGGCCTTGCCTTGAAGTCCGCCGGACCGTTTCTGCTTTGGGTTCGAGCTTTCGGTTGCCATGAGCTGCCTCCTGTTGGGTCAGAGCTACGTGGACGATTCGCTGTCGGTTCCGTTTTGGCATTCCCCTTATCGACCCGGACCGCAGGCGACGAAAAGAGAAACATTTCACAAGGGCCTGGTTTGGCGAAAAAGTTAGATTGGGGGGAATGGGATGTTGTTGGGATGTCGGTTAACCGGAAACTCGTGACAGCATCGTGTTGCCGTAGAGCGTCGCGGCTGTTCGAAGTCCGATCGGGGCGAAGGCGGGGTCCAGTCGTACTGGGAGTGACTCAGCCGCGGGTGAAACAACTTCATCCAACGCTCGCAGCAAAGCGCCAAGGGCGCGACTCTGTCTAACCGAGATAGAATCGTTGACGGACGATCGTGCAAGGCGAACGCGAACGGCGTCGTGGTCTTGGCCGGCGGGTACTTGTCCTCTCCAACTGCTCGCGCGAGACATGCTGCCGCGATCGTCGATGAAAAAGTGATACGCACCGTTGCCCGGTGCTGATGCAAGAATCATGCCCGAAGTTTGCGCGATCGGTTCAGGAACAATCTCGACGCGCTGCCAGTGTGCTTTTTGAACGGGAACATCTTCGGTGACGAGTGATCGAGCAATGCCAAGCATGTTCGTCGTGGTCGCTTGCGGAGTCGCGGGCAGGACGGGTGCCATCCACGCGAGCAAACTCGCCGTAGAAGTCATCGCTCCTGCGAGGGAGGTGAGTACAAAGAATAGGCGCTTACGCTGGTCCATATTTCCTGCGCGAATGGGTAGAAAGTTGATTCCAATTATGTCAATGTAAATGCGGTTCCACCGCACAGGTCGATGAGGTGTGGCGTCTGTCCTTTGGTGCCGGGTATTCGACTTTTCTGGTCTGACGCAACCTAACCAATGTATTATCGGCGCAGTAAGGGCGCGAACTTTCGCGAAAATGCCGTCTTAGCGTGTGGGTTATTTTCCGCAGTAGTCGATGATGCGTGCCAGCTCGCGACGCAGGTCAGACCGGGGGACGATGCGGTCAACAAAGCCATGTTCCAGCATGAATTCAGCGGTTTGGAAGCCCTCGGGGAGTTCGGCGTTAATGGTATTAGCAATCACTCGCGGTCCGGCGAAACCGATCATGGCTTTGGGTTCCGAAATAATTACGTCGCCAAGGCTCGCAAAACTCGCCGCCACACCCGCCGTTGTTGGGTCCGTTGCGACGACAATGTAGAGTCCGCCGGCGTCGTCGAGTTTCGCAAGGGCAGCCGATGTCTTCGCCATCTGCACCAGCGAGATCATCCCTTCTTGCATCCGTGCCCCGCCCGACGCGGTAACGAGGATCAGCGGAACATCTTCGTCGATCGCTTTTTCAATCGCCCGCGTGACTTTTTCTCCAACGACCGCGCCCATCGATGCCATGATAAACGCCGGGTTCATCACACCAAGCACAACCGCCCGCCCGCGAACAAAGGCTTTACCAACGATGATCGCGTCCTGCTCGCCGGTTTTTTCCTGCTCACGCGCGATTCGATCGGTGTATGGGATGCGGTCTTTGAATTTCAGGGGGTCGGTCGCGCGAAGGTCCGCGGCGAATTCCTCGAACGTGTCGGGGTCGACCAGTTGCGTGATCCGCGTACGAGCGGCGACTCGGCGATGGTGGCCACACTCCGGGCAAACGTGCAGCGAGTCGGCAAGCTCCTTCTCGTAGATCATGTGCTCGCAGATTTCGCAGCGGGTCCAAAGTCCTGCCGGAACGCCGGTTTTTTCTTCGTGTGATGTCATGTTAACCACTGATTTTATCGCCTCGCGTCTAAATAGGGTACCCGAAACGGGTCCGATCCGTAAAGGGTGGATTGATGATCCCAACAGCCCAGCAGTCCGTTGAAAAACGACGTTTTTCTATCTCGCACCGGTTACAAACCGGTGCCACACTTTTCAGCCGTCAGGACACGCCAGTTATCGCCGCTTCCGCGAGATTCTGGAGGTTTTTCATGGCTGCTGGCGGATCGTCCTGCCGAAAAATAGCCGTCCCCGCGACAAACGTATCCGCACCGGCTGCCGCTGCACTTGCGATTGTGTTCGGGTCGATTCCGCCGTCGATCTGAAGCCGCTGATGCGGTCCGAGGCGTTTCTTGATCTCTGTAACCTTGGGCAGCACGTCGGCGATGAACTTCTGACCGCCAAACCCAGGCCACACGCTCATGACGAGGACCATATCGACCTTCTCGATGATCGTATCGATTGACGAGGCGGGTGTTGTTGGGTTAAGCGAAACGCCAACCGATGCGCCGAGGCTATGAATGTGATCGACGATGGCGGCGGGGTCTTTCGCGACTTCGATATGAAACGTAATCAAGTCGCAACCCGCTTCGACGAACGACTCCGCGTACTTCTTCGGTTCCTCGATCATCAGATGCGCGTCGAAGTACATCTTCGAGCATTTGCGCAGCGACTTGATGATCGGAGCGCCGAAGCTGATGTTGGGGACGAAGTGCCCGTCCATCACGTCGAGATGCAGAATCGTCGCGCCCGCTTCTTCGATCGCTGCCACCCCGCGCTCCGCATTGCCGAAATCGACAGATAGAAGCGAAGGGGCCATCCGTATGGCTGGGGTCTTGAGAGCGAAATCAGGCACCGTCGTCCTCCAAGTCGTTGTTGGTTGAGCAATCGGCGCGTTTTGCCGCGGCGCGACATTCTGAATAGAACTCCTGAAAAGCGTCATCTTTGAGCCACCTTTTCATGACAACAGGGGGTGCATCTCGGACAATCCGGGCGACGGCGTCCGGTGTTGGTTCATTCGGCGGTCGAGAGCGTTTGATCGCATTCTTGACTATGTCTACGCGATCACCTCCCGGGCGAAGGCTAGTCGGGTCAATACCTAATGCTTTGGCAAGGTAGGGTTGGTCAAGCGCTATCCAGTCCTCGATACATTCGACCGCGACAGCGAAGACCCAGCTTTCCCTTGTGCCCTCCGGAATCCTCGCGAGTTCCTTTCGCTGTACTTCCTGCCACGAGTGTCCGTCGGCATCGGTTAGTCGGAGAACAAGATCGACTCCTTCCTTATTATGGAAGTATCTCCATGCATCCTTAAGCTGTCGTCTAGGCATCACTCGCACCGTGCCGATCTGTGCGGGATACGAAATCAGTTCCGCGTTGCAACCAAGTCGGTCTTTCAACCCTTGCAGGAACCCCAGACTGTTTGCGTCTTGGTATATGACGCCGATTTTCCGTATCAATCTAGCATCTCCATTGAATACTCCTCAGCAAGGCGAAGTCGATCCTCGTCGTCGTCATCAGGTTCGGGTACATCAACGACTTCCGTCCGATCTGTCGCCCGTCGAAGAAGCGTGACAGCCTCTCGGCGATTATCGAAGAGATTGATAAAGTACGGCGAATGCGATGTGAAAATAAACTGCGAGCCATAGCCGCGACCCTCGAACAGCTCAAACATCGCACGCATGTAGCCGGGGTAGAGTCCGTTCTCTGGTTCTTCTATGAATATGACTGGCGTTGGAGAGGAATTCTCTTGAGAGCCCCAAGCAGTAGCAGAATGAGCCAGATACGCTAGTGCCATATACCGGAGAGTTCCGTCGGACAGGCCCGGCCAAGATGCCTGGGGACGAGACCGGAGTGCAACAAAGGGCGTGGCGGGCTGCCCAGGATTCGGGATGAAACTCACCGCTTCTAGCGCTGGCTCAATCTTGCAGACATCGGCGATGATGGCCCGGTAACGACGATCATCAATGTTCTTAATGTGGTACATAACATTAGCGAGGTTTCCAGCATTCACTTGTAGATCAGTCAAAGCGGCTTTGTCGTCGTTCCATCCGAACCTCATCGCGACGGGGTCGAGACTAAAGAAGAGCCACGAACCGAGGAATCGGCGAAACTGAATTGCACGTCGGTTCGTCTCCAACTCATAGAGCTTACTTAGCATCGTGCTATCGCGGGGAGAGAGAGTCGTGATCCGTTCCTCAGACTTTGATCTTTGTAGCTTTCCCTCGTGCAGCATATGAGCTTCGCGGCCGTCGTTTTCAAGCAAGGTGACCTCGCCAAACTTTGAGGAAGTGACGCGAAGCATTTCGGATTTCACTCGTATAGTCGAAATGCCTTGATTCGATGCTTGAGGATCTTCAATTTCAAGTATGAGAGAATAATCGTATGTGTGCGGCGTACCGTCGAAATCCAACATGCACTCGCAGGAAAGTTCTACGACAGAGCTCTTGGATGACCAGTTCTTCACCTCCCATGAGCCGCCAGGAATTGTGTTGATTGCGGCAGCTAAGTCTTTTACCGCTGTCGCGTTTAGAAACCGCATTGCATAAAACAGGTTCGTCTTGCCGCTATTGTTCTTTCCGACTACCAGGTGCAGCGGCGTGAAAGAGAACTCCGCATTTAAGTAGGTCCGAAAGTTGTGCAAACGTAATTTCTTGAGCACAGTACATTCTCCTGTCGCAATAATTCGGCGACACCTACGCTTCGTCTAATACGTCAATCGCTGCGAAGGGCTTGCCCTCCAGGAATTCCAGCGAAGCGCCTCCGCCGGTGGATATGTGGGTCATTCTATCCGAAAGATTCGCCCGGTCGATCGCGGCTGCGCTGTCGCCGCCGCCGATGATGGTGATCGCCCCGGCGTCCGTCGCGTCTGCCACAGCCCTCGCGACGGCGATCGTGCCCGTATCAAAGGGAGAGGTCTCAAAGACGCCCATCGGACCGTTCCAAACGACGGTTTTCGCCGCGTGAATCACCTCGCGATAAGCGGCGATGGTGGCAGGACCAATATCCAAACCCATCATTCCTTCGGGAATGGCGTCCGGGCAGGTTCGCGTTTCGGCATTCTCGGCGATCTTGGCGGCGGCGATCGAATCGACCGGCAGGCGGAGTCTGTCGCCAGCGTCTTTTCGCAGTGAGCGGGCGGTGTCGAACAGGTCGGGTTCGGTCAAACTCTTGGCGACGTCGATTCCGTCTGCAGCCAGGAATGTGAACGCCATCGCTCCGCCGATGAGGATCGTGTCGCATTTTTGAAGCAGCGACCGGATGACGCCAAGTTTGTCGGAGACCTTTGCGCCGCCAAGGATGCAGACGAACGGACGCTTCGGATCGGTGACCGCTCCGCCAAGAAACTCCAACTCGCGCTTCACGAGGTAGCCAACAACGCGCGGCTTGCCGGTCATGAGTTGCGGGACGGTCAACATGCTGGCGTTGTCGCGGTGACAGGTTCCGAAAGCGTCGTTGACGTAAACATCAGCCAGCTCGGCAAGTTGTTTCGCGAATGTGCGTTTCTGTTCTGCCAGGGCAGGGTTGCTCGCAGCATTCTTGTCTTTGATGGTCTCGCCGGGGTTGAAGCGAAGGTTTTCCAATAGGCAAACGTCGCCATCGTTGAGGCTGGGGATGAGCTTCGACACCGCTTCACCAGCGCAATCCTCAGTGAGCAGGATGGGTTTCTCCAGTATCTGAGAGAGGCGTATTGCGACGGGTGAAAGTGAAAAACTTTCGCGATCGGAAGGATTAGCATCGAGTTTGGGTCTGCCGAGGTGACTCATCAAGATGAGGCGAGCACCGTCGCCGGCGAGTTTCTTAATCGTGGGAATCGCGGAGCGAATGCGGCGGTCGTCTGTGATGTTGCCATTCGCATCCAGCGGGACGTTCAGGTCCAGGCGAATGAGAACGCGCTTGCCGCATACGTCGATGTCGTCGATCGTTTTCTTCATGCTCATTACTCGCATCGCATAGAGGGGGGCTGCTCTATTGTGTGGCACCGGTTTGTAACCGGTGTTAGGCGAACTAACTGGAGACAACACCGGTTACAAACCGGTGCCACACTATTTCAACAGCCTGATGCACTCACATTTTTTCGATCGTCTCGATACCCAGCAGGTGCAACCCCAGCTTTACCACTCGCGCCGTCAGGTCGCACAGTCGCAGGCGGGAAATTCGCAGCTCGTCGCTCTCTGCATTGATCACGCGTACGCCGAGTTTCTTATCGTAAAACCGGCTAAACGTTCGCGAGAGTTCGTAGAGATAATCGGTCAGCACGTTTGGCCTCAGGTCGCGGGCGACGGTGTCGAGGATTTCCGCGAAGCGCAAAATCTTCTTGGCGAGTGCGAGTTCGGTCGGG
>JAJRUK010000318.1 GCA_024277835.1 Planctomycetota bacterium
CACGCTTCCTACGGACAATATCATGATGATCCAGCCTGCGGGTGTCATGATGCGGCCTCCATTTCGTCGTCGGGGTCGGGTGCAAGCCCCTGTCGATCCCATCGTTTGCTGGCGATGTTAATCATGATCGTGATAAAAATCGCGACGGCGACAATCAAGAGCATGGACAGAAACGGCACTGTCTCTTCCCGAATCGTTTTGATCCGACCAGGAAGATTCTGCCAGCACCAAGCTATGAAAATAATCAGCAGGTACGTCGGTGAGATGTATTTGATGACGAACTTCCACACCTTGGGGATGCGTAGCTCAGCCCCTCGGATCGCCTCGTTGTAACCGCGTTCGACGCCAAACACCCATGAGAACAAGATCACTTCAAGCGTCGCAAGGACGAAGATAAACGCGGTGCCAACCCAGAAGTCGATCGTGTCGAGCGCTGCGCTATTACCGCTGAAGTAGAGGATGAAGCCCGATCCAAAGAGCGTAATCAGCCCGAGCATCGTGACCGACGCCCGACGCCCAATGCCAAGCCCCTCTTCCAGAAACGCGATCGCCGGTTGAAGCATCGAAAGTGAACTAGTGATCGCCGCCAAAAAAAGCATGAAGAACCAGGCAACACCGAACCATCGACCGCCGTGCATGTACTCGAAGACGACGGGCAACGTCTCAAAGCCCAGTGAGAATGTCCCGATCTTTGAACCGCCGTCAGCCAGCAAGTAGGTTCCGCCGAGGAAGATGAATGCGGCCGGGATTGTGATGAGTCCTCCGAGACAGACTTCAAAAAATTCGTTCGTGGCTCCTGCTGTCAGACCGGATAGAACGACGTCATCGTTGCGCTTGAGGTAGCTTGCGTAGTTGATGATAATTCCAAAACCGACGGACAAACTAAAGAAGATCTGGCCTGTAGCGGCGAGCCACGTCTTGGGATTCATTAATGCCGTCACCCAGCTAGATCCGTCTGTACCCTGAGGATTCCACATGAAACCGAGACCGTTCTCTACGTTCTGCAAGGGCAGTTCCGGGTTCGGTGTTCCGAGCGTCAAGACGCGGATCAACACGATGACGGCACAGATAGCCATCACCGGCATCGCCCGAACGCAAAAAGCTTCGATTCCCTTGGAGACCCCACGAAAAATCAAAAAGAAGTTGAGTGTGAACGTCGTCAGCGCAAAGTAGACTAGCGGTTGAACGCCCGACTCAAAAAGCGCGCCGTCTCCGCCGCCGCCGATAAACGTCTTGTAAAAATCGCTGCTCCGTGCTGCGAAGTTCGCCGGGTCGTTCCCGAGGTCTAGCCCGCCCTTAAGATATTCCCACGCGTACCCCAAACACCACGCCTCGATGAGCACGTAGTACATGTAGATCATCAACGGGACCATGACCCCGAGGACGCCCATGTACCGATAGCGCGATTTCCCGCCAAGGATGCCGAAAATCGCCGGGGCGGAGTTGTACCCTTTGCTGCCACCGAATCGACCCATCGCCCATTCCGCCCAACAGATCGGGATCGCGACCAGAACGAGCGCCACGAAATACGGGATCATGAACGCGCCGCCGCCGTTTTGGGCAGCTTGACCGGGGAATCGCAGAAAGTTACCCAGACCAACAGCCGAACCCGCAACAGCAAGGATCACGCCAAGTCGCGTCCCCCATTGTTCCTTAGGTTTCCCGCCTCGGGTTAGCTCGTTCGATTGACCCTGCGTCATTGAATAAACTCTCCTGATGCAAAAGTGCCCCCAGAGCCGCAGGCTTTAGCCTGCGCGGACGCTCGTAGGCGATGGACCGCAGATTGCTATGACGATGCTGCGTTGAGTACGCAGTTTTTCCGCCGCGCCCGTGAGCGTCAAAGTGTAACCGATTGTCAGTATCGTTGGCAAACCTTGCCTCGCCGCGCTCATGCGGCTATTTTTCCGACCACGTTTCATACTCGAACCGGAGACACTATGACGCTTGACCAATTCGCCAAGGATCTTCTCAGTTGGGTCTGGGGGCAGCCGCTGTTTTACATGCTCCTTGGCTGCGGGCTAATATTTACGCTCGGGTCTAGGTTCGTTCAATGGCGGATTCTGACTCACGGCTACGCCTGCATCCGAGGTCGGTTTGATAAACCGGGGGACGCCGGGCAGATTAATCACTTTCAGGCGCTTTGCGCTGCGCTTTCGGCAACGGTTGGTCTGGGCAACATTGCGGGTGTGGCGGTCGCGATTTCGATCGGTGGTCCAGGGGCGGTTTTCTGGATGTGGGTCGTGGGTGTGTTCGGGATGGCGCTGAAGTTTATGGAGTGTACGCTCGCGGTGATGTTTCGCGACGAACGCGATGTTCCCGATCCGAGCGCGCCTGCCCTGATGGAAGCAGACGCCGAAGATGGAACGCTCGAATACAAGGGCGAGGCTGGTGCGGGTCGGGGCGCTAAGGTTCGTGCACGCGGTGAAGTTCGCGGCGGACCCATGTGGTACATCCAAAAGGCGCTAGTCGATCCGCTCAAGGCAAAAGAAAACTGGGCGTGGCGGCCGTTCAAAGTGCTCGCTGTCCTGTTTGCCATTGCGACGGTTCTGAACTCGTTTGGCGGCGGGAATATGTTCCAGGGGTGGAACATATCGAACACGTTGAAACTGTATTTCAACGTCCCAGTCCTAGTTTCAGCGACACTCGTTTCCGCATGCGTGGCGATCGTGATTATCGGCGGAATCAAGCGAATCGGCACGGTTGCGTCGAAGCTCGTTCCGTTCATGTGCGTGATATACGTGGCAGGTGCCCTTTATGTTGTGCTAACCCATGCGACCGAGATTCCGCATTATCTTTCGCTGATCGTCAAGTCGGCATTCACATCGACCGCGGGAACCGGTGGGTTCGCTGGTGCGACGATTTGGATCGCGTTTACGCAAGGCATGAAGAGAGCCTGCTTCTCCAACGAAGCAGGCGAGGGGTCGGCTGCGATTGCTCACGCGGCTGCGAGAACCGATGAGCCTATTCGAGAGGGCGTCGTTGCCGGCATCGGTCCATTCATTGATACGATCGTCATTTGTACGCTCAGCGCTCTGGTGATTTTGATGACCGGTGCATGGCAGAGACCAGCGCTTGGAACGGTTGAGTCGGTCAACGGATCGACGATCGTCGTGAAGTGTGCGGAAGATATACCTGCACACTTCTACGATTCGTATTCGCAAGCGCTTTCAGGTGACGCGGGACGGCGACTTGCTGTGTTCGTCGCGCAGGAACCGGGAGGCCCGCCCGAGTCGGTCGTCTTGTCTGTCTCCGGCGTGGAAGGCGACCTAAGCGCGGGTTGGACGGGTGTTTCTGGAGTCACTCTGTCGCTGGATGACAAGAACATCACGACGAAAGAGCGCGAGCGCATCGTCCCTGGTCAGCCGGTTCACCTCCAACTCAACGGTGCGGAGCTTACAGCCGTCGCTTTCGACACGAGCATCTTCGGTTTCGGGAAATACATGGTAACGCTTGGCGTACTTCTTTTCGGGTTTAGTACGATGGTCTCCTGGAGCTATTACGGCGAAAAAGGAGCAGAGTATCTGCTTGGACCGAGCGCGATTCTTCCGTTTAAGTTCGTGTTCGTGATTTTTGTGTTCTGCGGGATGGCGCTTGAAAAATTCGAAACCGTGTATAACTTTTCTGATTCGACGACGGGGATGATGGTGCTTTGTAATCTGCCGGCAGTCTTGATCCTATCGCCGACAGTAATGCGGGCGGCGACGAAGTATTTTCGGCGTCTTGATGCGGGTGAGTTCCCGAGGAATGATCGCTAGCACTCGCAACCGCCAAGTGCGGCGACCACCCCCCTCGATCCCCCCTTGGTAAAAGGGGGACGAACGAGGAACGGGCGGAGGGAAGAGGACGGTCCGCTACAGTTGACCGTTCTGCACGCTAGATTGGAGGAAACGATGCAAAAGAAAAACTGTTCTGTTATTGCGATGAGTGTTCTGGTTCTTGCAGGTCTCTTTTGGGGGTCGGGTTGTGGCATCATGACGGGGATGACGTTGGATGACGAAACGATCGACTAGATGAACGACGTCATGGACGATATGATGAATACGTCCAACCTGGCCGTGTTTATTGACCCGGATGACATGATGTTTTCGACGAGCGATGTTCGTGATCTCGACGGCGAGATTGTCCGGATTGATCTGGATACCGATTCGATCATCTGGGTCGCCGACGGAACGAGCCACGGCCCTGGAACATGGACCGTCAGCGGCAACTTTCTTACAGAAACGTCGTTCTTTGAAGTGGTCTTCGGTTCTGAGGGCGGGGAGCGGCGTGCGTACTTTACAGAGACGAGCACCGGGACGTTGTGCGATATTTCGCTGTTTGATGGCGACATTCGGGTTGTGCAGACCAGCGTGCCGGTGCCGCAGGATTAGGACTCGCACTTGGCGGTCGCCGTTGGGTGTTTCGGCTCAAGCGGTCGACCGCCGTCTGTTCTCCGGCTACCATCCCTTTGATGACGACCTCGGAGAAAGTAAGCGAAACGCCCGCGACTGGCGGACTCTTTGATCAAACGCCGGATTCACTGCGCGCGCTGTTTAAGGACTGGGGAGAACCCGCCTTCCGCTGCAAACAGGTCGTCGAGTGGGTCTACGAGCAGGGCGTGACGAGCTACGACGAGATGACCAACCTCTCCAAGTCGCTTCGGGCAAAGCTCGCAGAGACACTGCCGTTCTATCAATCAACGATCGTGAAAGAGCAGCGGGCGAGCGACGGCACGCGAAAACTTCTTCTTGCCTGGACGGATGGCGCGACGAGTGAGTGCGTGATGATCCCCGACGGCGATCGGCGGACAGCTTGTATTTCAACGCAGGTGGGGTGTCCGGTGGGTTGTGTTTTTTGTGCGAGCGGGCTTGATGGGTTGCAGCGTCAGCTCACCGCCGGGCAGATTATCGAGCAGGCGATGCGCGTGCGGGGCCTGTGCGAGGCGGAGCGACTATCGAATGTCGTGTTCATGGGGCTAGGTGAGCCGCTGAGCAATTACGTGAATACGGTCCACGCGGTTCGCACGATCAATGCGGAGTGGGGGCTGAGCGTTGGTGCTCGGAAGATCACGGTCAGTACGGTCGGTTTGCCAAACCAGATGCGAAAGCTCGCGGATGAAAAGTTGCAGATCACGCTTGCGCTGTCGCTGCATGCGCCGAACGATGAGCTTCGTCGCGAGTTGATCCCCTGGGCAGATCGCGTGACGATCTCCGAGCTTGTAGACGCAGCCAACTATTACTTTGAAAAGACAGGCCGCGAGGTGACGCTTGAGTACATTCTGCTCGGCGGGAAAAACGACTCGCGCGAGTGCGCACGCGATCTTGCGAAGATGTCCAAGTGGATGCGGAGCAACATCAACCTGATTACGTACAACGCTGTCGATGGTCTGCCGTTCGAGTGTCCGACCGTTGAGACGGTGGAGATGTTTCACTCGATGTTGCGTGAGCGGGGCGTGAATGCTCACATTCGGACGAGTCGCGGAAGCGATATTGACGGGGCTTGCGGTCAACTACGTCGGCGGGAAGGGGCGGACTTCGTTTCGGTCTCCACACCGAGCAAGCCGTAACGACGTCGCTATTATGAGTTCGCAAGGCGCATGTGAGATGGTCGTTAAAAGTTACGGCTTGTCCCTCCCGAAAATGCCATCCGAGCAATAACGGCTGTAACAGACGGTGGATTTGCTGGGCGATACGCCGTCTTCGACTGGGTGTGCATGCGATGCGTCGGGCGACTCGGCATGAAATCCATACAGATGGAAGCATCGGTCGCTGATCCCGCGCGGAAACGACCGAAACTGTGGTCTCTGGCTCGAGTAGGATCGTTAGTAGGCACAGGTAACTGTCGAGGCTGTCTTTATTATTCCTCTGCGATTGGGAGGCCATGACCTGGCACTCTTTCGTAGAGTAACCAGTAAGCAATCGGGATCACGAACATCGTAAAAACGGTGGACGCAAACAGGCCGAAGATCAAAGACC
>JAJRUK010000319.1 GCA_024277835.1 Planctomycetota bacterium
ACCAACCCGCCGCAATCGAGAAAATCGTCGAGGGTTTCACGGGCGACCGAAAGCATCAGTGCTTGCTCGGCGTGACCGGTTCGGGCAAAACCTTCACCGTCGCCAACGTCATCGAGAAGCTCCGCGTGCCAACGCTGGTCATCTCGCACAACAAGACCCTGGCTGCACAACTGTACGAGGAATTCAAAGAGCTTTTCCCGCAAAACGCCGTCGAGTATTTCGTCAGCTACTACGACTATTACCAGCCCGAAGCGTACATTCCCCAGCGCGACATCTACATCGAAAAAGACGCTTCGCGCAACGACGACCTCGACCGACTTCGACTGAGTACGACAAGCACCCTCGTAACCCGAAGCGACGCCATCATCGTCTCAAGCGTCTCCTGCATCTTCGGACTCGGCTCGCCGGAAGACTACAAGAACAGCGTCATTGTCCTGACACTCGGCGAGTGCAGAGAACGTGACGAGCTGCTCCGTAGCTTCGTTGATCTACAATACAACCGCAACGACATCGAACTAAAACGCGGTACGTTTCGTGTTCGCGGAGACGTCATCGAGCTGCATCCCGCGCACGAACAATTCGGCTACCGCATCGAGCTGTTCGGCGACGAAATCGACAGCCTCGAAATGATCAACCCGCTGACGTCCAAATCGATCGGAAAAATCGACAAGATGTTCATCTTCCCGGCTGTCCACTATGTCATGCCCGAAGAACGCATCGAAGCCGCCGCCGACAGCATTCTCGAAGAACTCGACCAGCGCGTGAAGGAATTCCGCCGACTCGGTAAGCTTCTCGAAGCGCAGCGCATCCTCGCCCGAACCAAATACGACGTCGAAATGCTCCGCGAGGTTGGGTATTGCTCGGGCATTGAAAATTACTCTCGTCACCTTAACCAATCCGAACCGGGCGCAAAACCTTACACGCTTGTCGATTATTTCCCGAAAGATTTTCTGCTCGTGATCGACGAATCGCACGCGACGCTCCCACAGATTCGGGCGATGTTCAACGGCGACCGGGCAAGAAAACAAACCCTCGTCGAGCACGGTTTTCGTCTACCGAGTTGCCTCGACAATCGCCCCATGCGCTTCGAGGAGTTCGAGGGCATGTGGGACCGCGCCCTGTTCGTCTCAGCCACCCCAGGCCCTGCAGAACTAGACCTTTGCGGCGGCGAGGTCATCGAACAGATCATCCGACCAACCGGTTTGATCGACCCACCCATCGAAGTCTTGCCCGCTCGCGGACAAGTGCCCGACATTCTTGAGCGCATCACACAGCGCGTGGCCGCGAACGAACGCGTCCTCGTAACCACTGTCACGAAACGACTCGCCGAAGACCTCTCGAAGTTCATTGTCCAGGAAGGCCACAAAGCCCGCTACCTCCACAGCGACATCGACACGCTCGAGCGCGTGCAAATCCTCAAAGAGCTACGCGAAGGGAAGTTCGACGTCCTGGTGGGCGTGAATCTCTTGCGTGAGGGACTCGACCTCCCCGAGGTTTCGCTCGTTTGCATCCTCGACGCGGACAAGGAGGGCTTTCTGCGCAGCGAAACGTCGCTCGTACAGATGATTGGTCGAACGGCGCGAAACGTCAACGCAGAAGTGAAGCTCTACGGCGACCGAGTTACCAACAGTATGCAACGAGCCATCGACGAAACCGACCGCCGCCGCAAGCTGCAACTCGCCTACAACGAAGAACACGGGATCACGCCCAAGACCATCGTCAAAGAAATCCGATCGAGTCTTGAACGTGCCGTCGGAGCGTACAAAGTCGCCGCCGAAGCGATTCACGCAAGCGAAAACGAACTGGACCGCACCGAGTTCATCGCCATGCTCGAAAAGGAAATGCTGGAAGCGGCAGAAGCCCTCGAATTCGAAAAAGCAGCCCGCCTCCGCGACCGTATCCAGGAAGTCAAAGACGCCCCAGTCGTAAAAACCGAGCCGCGCCCGTAAGGAAGCGACCCGCTGCATCATGCGCGTGTTTTTTTCGTACTGCGCGAGAATGACGCAAGGATGCCGGGTCGATGACTCGATCTACGTGGCTATTCGAGAAGGGGAATGGTCCGCACAGCGGACCCTACGGAGTTCGACCTCTCTTCAAATGTCAGCGCCATTCGACTACACTCCGCCCCATGCACTGCACAGGATGCAACTACCTTCTGTTCAACCTGACCGGTCGTGTCTGCCCCGAATGCGGTCTATCGTTTGAGACCACCGCTTACCATTTCGCCCCGGGCTCCGTCGCCTTCCACTGCCCCGAGTGCGACCAAGAGTACTCCGGTAACGATGCCCACGGCCTACCAACCCCGCGCGAATTCCAGTGCGTGCAATGCAACAAAAGCATCAACGTCGCCGAGATGCGGGTCTCTCCTATCCACGCAAACGCGCTTGGCTGGATCGGCTCGACCTGGGACAACAGAAAAAACGTCGGGTTTTGTGTAGCCTGGTGGACGACCTTCAAGCAACTTCTTTTTCAACCCGGACAGTTTTTCGCCCAACACCAAGGAAGCTCGATCTACGAAGCGTGGGTTTTCTCCTTACCGGCTCTGTTCATCGGAGTCGCCGCCGCGTTTCTCGTTCACTTCTTGATGATGGTTGGCTTTACATCCCTCGCGGGTGGCGGAATGATGCCAGGAGTGCCTGCCACCCCGATCCCGATTTCCCTCCTCCGACTCGCAATGGTGTACGTCGTGATGGCGCTCATCTTCCCGCTTTTTGTGCAGTTCATGTTCGGCGGATTCTGGGCATGCACGACGCACCCCGTCCTCTTCATGATGGCCCCGGAGAGAAAATCGTTCAAGCACACACTTTGCGCGACGTTCTACAGCTTCGCGCCGTATGCGCTGATGATTGTCCCCATTTGCGGTGGATATGCAGCCTACGTTTGGCAGGCGGTCATCCTTGTCATCGCCATCAAGCAGCAACATCGCGTCAACGGTTGGGTTGCCTCGCTCGCGGTGCTGTGGCCAATCGTCGCAATAATGGCGATCTACATGGCGATCGTCGCCGTCGTTATCCTCGGTTTCGCGGCGGGCGCATAGCGCCGTAGGTCGGGTCATCGACCCGGCACTTTCGGATACGCACCGAACGCAAAGAAGCAGGATGTCGTCAGAAAACTCTGAGTCATTTATCGTGCCACCGTTTGGCACGGTCAGATGCCGGGTCGATGACCCGACCTACGCGACTGGCGGGTTGGAACGGACGGCGGAGAAGCGGGACGTTGCCCGGAAGACCTTCATGATCCATCGTGCCACGTTTAGGCACTCGAAGATTTCCGGGTTGATGACCCGACCTGCGCACGTTGTCGGACAACAGAATCGCTCCCTCACGGTCGCGGCTCGGCTTCGCCGGACGTTTACGACGTCGTCACATCACGAATCGCCTGCCCCGAACGTATTCTTCTCATCGCTGGCGATGTACGCCTTTCGGCGCTCGGCGTACTCTTCCGGCGTCATCGGATCGGCCGAAAACCTTTCCGGGTCGTCGGCGATTTTCTCCAAGACCGGAATGCACCACCCGCACCCCGTCCCTGCTCCGAGGCACTCTGCCATCTGACTTGCCCGCTTGGGCTTGGTTCGCAGGCTGAAGTTGACCAGTTTCCGCATCGAAACGTGGTAGCAATAGCAAATTTTGTCGTCGGGATTCATATCAAGTATAGTCTACGCGAACGAGACCGCCCTGTCGTGACGCAGGACGGGTGCCATGGCCAAGCGAAGCGCCGCCATGCGACTACCAGATATTTCAACGCTCTCGCGAGCGAACCCGACCGAACCCGATAATGACGCCCACAAACGAAAAACCAAACGCCCCCTCGAATCGCCGCGTCCTCATCATTGGACTCGACGGGGTTACATGGGACGTACTGACCCCGCTGGTCAACGAAGGCCGACTCCCCAATATTAAACGCGCGATCGAAAACGGCGCGTGGGGCGTTTTGCAATCGACGACTCCACCCATCACACCGGCTGCGTGGACGACGTTTCTGACGGGCGTCCAGCCGGGCAAGCATGGCATTATCGACTTCGAGCGTTACGACGTAAGCACGAACAAGCTGACCTTCAACAGCACGCGATGCTTGGATCATTTGCGGAACATCTGGCGAATCCTCGGCGACAACGGGTTGAAGGTCGGCAGCATCAACGTGCCCATGACATATCCGCCGGTCGAGGTCAATGGTTTTCTCGTCAGCGGGTTTGAAACGCCAGGGCCATCCGCGGACTTTGTTTATCCGCCGTCGCTTCGAGGCGACATCCTTGAGCGCTGGCCGGACCCGACGCTGAAGACCAAGTGGCGACGAAAGATGTTCGGCGGCGATGCGCTCTTCGCGGAAAACCTCGACTACATGTCGCGCAGCTTCCATCAGGGGGCGGCGATGACGAAGTTCCTCGGGGATAAGTGCGGGTGGGATGCGCTGATGGTTGTCTTTAAGCTCACCGACAACATTCAGCACAAGACGTGGAAATACATCGACCCGCGATGGTCGGATCGGAATCCCAAGCGAACGGAAATGGTCAAACAGTGCTTCGCCGAATCCGACAAAGCGGTCGGCGACCTCATGAAGTATGCCGAGGAAAACGACGCCACGGTTATGATGGTCTCGGACCATGGCCACGGCAGCCTCGAAGGAAAAGTGCAGCCCAACCTGCTTTTGAAACAGTGGGGCTACCTCTCGCTGGACGGCGGTTCTGCGCAAGGGGGGACGAGGCTTCGCTATTTGCGCGACCGCTGGACAGGGAAAACAAAACGTTTCGCCCGCGAGGGAAGCATCGCCCAGGACCTCGCGGTCGATTTCGACAAGACGCGGGCCTGCGTCATGCACGCGGGGATGGCGGGATTCGTCTACCTCAACCTAAAGGGGCGGCAACCGTGCGGAATCGTCGAACCGAGCGAGTACGACTCATTGCGCGACGAAATTCAAAACAAGTTCATGGGTCCGGCGTGCAGAACGACAGACCCGACGGGGCAGACGATCCAACTTTTTAGCGCAGCCCATAAGCCCGAGGAACTCTACAACTGTTCTCGCGAAGATCAGCCGTGGATGCCGGACTTGATTCTCATTCCCCGCGACTCGCTCGCGGTTGTGCGAAAAATTCGCGGGACAAACCCGGTCAAGTGGCTCTCCTATAACAAGATCGAAGGAACGCATCGACCGCAGGGAATCTTCACCGCGACCGGCCCGGGTATCGCGACGAAAGACGGAATGCACGCACAAATCGCCGACTGCGCCCCGACGATTCTCGCGCTGCTCGGATTGCCCATCCCGGAAGACATGGACGGTCGCGTCTTAACCGAAATCTTTGAAGACCTGCCCGAGCTAACTTACGAAACTGCGACTGGCACCTCCGCAGCCCAGGGCGGCGAACAGGTTTACTCAGAGGAAGAATTGCAGCAGGTCACGGACCGACTCGCCGACCTTGGCTACCTTGAGTAGCACCCTTCTTGTGCCGTTTCCAGAAAGGTCGTTCGACTTCTTGCTCTCCTTCTTTACATGGTGGGGCTGGGGGACGTTCTTTGTCGATCGAAGCCCCCCCTCAATCCCCCCTTGGTAAAGATGGGGACGAAAGAGTTGGTCCGCCACGACTGGTATGCGAGCGATCTAGTGCCTGTGGGCACCTTTTTTGTGCTGGTGATTGTGGTTCTTGTGCGTGTTAGCGTTCTTCTTTGTAGACCGCGTTGACGCGGGCCGCTTCACGCCAACGCGCCTGAAGTAATCATCAGCAAGCTTGTCCCAGAACACGATCTTGCCCTTCGCGAGCTTATCAACCTTCTTACCGTCAACGTACACGGCAGGCGTACCGCGAACACCGACCGCGCCCGCAAGGTTGATGTCTTCTAACACTCTCGCCGCGATCTCCCTCGAATCCATCTGCGACGATATCGCCGACTCCGCAACGCCCAACGCCTTGGCTACCTGCGCAACGCCAATCGAACCAGACGCGAGCGCCTTGCGGTTGGCATACAAGTAGTCGTGAACCTTCCAGAAACCATCGTTTCCACCAACAATCCTTGCGGCCTCTGCCATCGTCGCAGCCTTGCACGCATAGGGATGCAGCGTGCGTGCCGATTTGGAGTTGCACGCCTGATCCAGCGGGTAGTGCTTAAATGTCGTGCGAATATAACCTCCAAAGAGCGGAACGATATTCTTCTCGAAAAACTCCGCAAAACGCGCACACGACGGACACTCAAAATCGCTAAAGACAACGACATCCAGCGGCGCAACCGACTTGCCATCGCCATGCCGCATGGGGTCGTCATCGCGGTGCACGATTTTCACCGGGTCCGTCGTTTTCCACCGCACAACAAACTGATCGCCGTCGCTGCTTAGACCCTCAACATAATCAACACACTGATCCACCTGCG
>JAJRUK010000320.1 GCA_024277835.1 Planctomycetota bacterium
ATTAAGAAGCTCGGCATCGACCCGAAAAAACCAAACCCAACCGCCCCACCGGAACCGGATACGCTGCAGGAGGGGTAGGAAAGCACCGCAACGTTATCACTGAGTGTCTTGCGTTTCTGACTTCTCCTCGAAGTCTTTACGGAATTCCTTCGCGCGCAAGTACTCTACGTTCGCGCCCAGTTCATGCCCGCATTCAGAGCAGCGATCGGTCGTACGTCCCCGAAGGTCATAACCGCACTCTGTACAAATTGGCACGCCTTCTCGAAGCAATTGCCATCGCAACCGGCGGCGAACCGTCGTAGCGTACTTCCAATATCGATAGTACAGAATCGCACCTAATAGAAAGACGAGGAAAAGAGCTTGTAACACCCAATCGTACTTTGAGGTTCCAAGGCTTTGAAAAACGAACCTGAAAAACGCATTTGCTCCCCCAAGATATGCTAAGAAAACAAGAAAGTCCCAAGACGCTACAGACATGCGCCGCGGCTTGAACCGCCTGCGCCGGTGCCACGGGGCTTCTGCGGCATTCAGCGCGCGCCAGCGCAGCTCATCGGTTTCGAAATACCTCAGCTCGGGACAGACCGTCAATAGCCATTTTGGAACCTTTCTCGCCACTGCCGTCATTCCTACATCTCGACAGAATCTGCCGAAGGATAACTCGCATACTGAGGAGTCAAAAGACTTCCGAAACGTGACCATTGTCCATTGATGGCACTAGCGACTACCTCCGGCGAAACGTCGCGTCCATCATCGGTGACCACTTCTCGCCGTCTTGCGACGACTCCATCTTGAATGTGTAAACGCCATCCGCGATGAATTCGTAAGTGTAGCGACCGTGACCGTAGTGACTCTTGTGGACAAACGTAAGCGTGTCGCCATCCCAGTCACCCATCGCTGGCGCGCCGAAGTCGCTCCCGATCGTGTCAAACCAATGCATGGTGTACTTCTTGGCGACGCTGTCGTGGCCGTAGACGCCGTGGCCCTTGAATACGACCGCCTCGCCGCGCTTTTGCTCGTAGTTTGAGATCAGAAAGAACCCGTCCAGCCCCATTTCCGCGCGAACCACGCCGGCCGACTCACAACCTTCCGGGTCAGCGGGCGAGGGGTACATCTTCTCCTTTCCATCCCAAGTTCCGACCATTGCATGAAGTTTCTCATGATTCGCATCTGGTTTGGGCATCTGCATCTGAACGTCTCCGCTTCTTATGGGTTTACCGATACGAGTTCCTTCGACACGAATTGCGATTGTCCGCCGTCGTCTGACGGTCCTAACCGAGGGGCCGGGGCAGCCGATGCCTCAAAATTCTCGCCTGAGGGGCCGTGATCGCCCGCAATAGCACTCGCAATCAGCCCTTACTGTCTGCTATAATACAACAGGGAAGCAGAATCCGCATCTCGGGTAGCCGATAAAGGCGTACCGGGGGTGTTCACCGACTCACGGAAAGAGGCGACTCGCGATGGTTCCGACGGAAAAACCGCTCGACAACCCGATCAACTGGTCGTTTAAGATCGCTCGCATCTGGGCGATCGACGTGCGCGTCCACATCGTCTTTATCATCGCCGCGTTTATCCTGCTGGCGATGGAGCTTCCCAAAGAAGGCAGCGGCGACCCGCGATCGTTCGGACACGTCGTCGTCGATTCGCTCGGTATCTACGCGATCCTTTTCGGGATCGTTCTCTTGCATGAGTTTGGACACTGCTGGGGGGCGCGGCGTGTTGGTGGTGAGGCGGACGAAATCCTCATTTGGCCACTCGGCGGACTTGCGACGGTTAGTCCGCCGCACGACGCTCGGTCGCATCTCGTCACGGCAGTGTCGGGGCCAATGGTGAACGTGATTATCTGCGGCGTGTTGTCAGGGGTGATCGCGCTATGGGTGGGCAGTTTGCGCGCGGTTCCGTGGAACCCGATCCACCCGATGTGGCCCGCGGATACGAGCCTGATCCCGACGCTTTCGACGGCGCAGTTGTGGACAATCCGCGTCTTCGGTTTGAGTTACTTTCTGCTTTTGATCAATATGCTGCCGATTTTCCCGTTTGACGGTGGACGCGTATTGCAGTCGCTACTTTGGCCTAGCAAGGGATTTCGCGAGTCGATGATGATCGCGACGGGAATCGGAATGGTCGGTGCAATTCTGGTCGGACTGTTCGGACTCTTCCTTGAGCAGAGTTGGATTCTCCTGATGATCGCAGGGTTCGGTTACCTCACCTGTATGCAGCAGCGGCGGATGGCGAAGGAAGAAGCTGCGTTTGAGACGGGCGAGTTTGGATACGATTTCTCGCGCGGGTATGCTTCATTTGATGAGGCAGAAACTCCCGAGAAAACGCCAGGCCCCATCGCGCGGTGGAAAAACAAACGGGCTGCGGAAAAGGCAGAGCGGGAACGTCAGGAAAAAGAAGCCCATCGCCTCGCGGTAGAAGAAATTCTCAGGAAGATCGCCGCAACCGGGATGGACTCACTCACGCCAGCGGAGCGCCGAACCCTCGAAGCGGAAACCGAACGAAAACGCTCACAAGGCGACGACTAATCCACAGAGCCGCACGCTTCAGCTTGCGCGGACATTCGGCCTCAGGGACGGTACGAAGTCAAGTTTGCATCCGACCCAGTTTCCTGCCACCATGTCCGCCATGACCGAGGTCGCTTTTCAACAATGCATCACGGCGGCGTGCGCGGCGCGTTATGGCATCGATGAAGTCCTCTTCGCTTGCACGAAGTGCGGATCACTTCTCGACGTTCGCTACGACTGGAACCGTGCAACGATCCCGAAAACGCTCCGCTCGCACGAATCCCGCTGGACGACGTCCGGTCGATCGGTCGAAGCACGGGCGGATTACAGCGGCGTCTGGCGTTTTCGCGACCTGTTGCCTTTTGCACCCACCGACAAACTCGTCACCATCGGCGAAGGTCGAACGACGCTGCAAGAAGCGGACTCACTCGCGACGACGATCGGGATGCACCCGCATCAGCTTTACCTTCAATACGAGGGGTTCAACCCGAGCGGGAGCTTCAAGGACAACGGAATGGCAGCCGCGTTTACGATGGCCGGCGTGCTTGGCCGCTCGCGCGTCGCATGCGCTTCGACCGGCAACACCAGCGCGTCGCTAGCGCTCTTCGCTCGTCACGCGCGGTCCAGGAACGGGTCGCCGCTTCAGGCGGTTGTGTTCGTTGGCGGTGGGAAGATCGCCGTTGGCAAGCTTGCGCAGGGGCTGGACTATGGCGCGAAGACGATTCAAGTCGAGGGCGACTTCGACGCCTGTATGAAGCTTGTACAGGAGGCGGCGGACAAACTTGATCTGTACCTGATGAACTCGGTCAACCCGTTTCGCCTCGAAGGTCAAAAGACAATCATGTACCGCGTGCTCGAGGGTCTTGACTGGGAAGTTCCGGATTGGATCGTCGTCCCGGGCGGCAACCTTGGCAACACCAGCGCGTTCGGCAAAGCGTTCGCCGAGTTAAAACACCTCGGCCTCATCGATCGAGTGCCACGGATCGCCATCATCAACGCGACCGGGGCGAACGCGCTTTGCACGCTGGTCAACGATCACGATCTGCAATGGAACGACAGTGAGTGGGACCAAGCCACGATCGACAAACACTGGCAGACGATGGCCAGCGAGAATTATCAAGCGCATACCGTCGCGAGTGCGATCGAAATTGGTCGCCCGGTGAGCTTAACCAAGGCGCTGCGGACGATCGACATTATGAACGGCGTCGTTCGGCAGGTGACAGACGAGCAAATCCTCGACGGCAAGGCGCTCGTCGGCGTACACGGGTTCGGGTGCGAACCGGCGAGCGGGGCGTCCGTCGCCGGACTTCGTTTGCTTCTTGACGAGAAAATCATCTCGCTGGGCGATCGCGTCGTTTGCATCCTTACAGGTCACGCGCTGAAAGACCCAGCGGTGACGGTGAACTATCACACCGGTGCGCAGGCGACACCTCGATTCGCCAATCCCCCCGTTAATTGCGCCGCGAATATCGAGGCCGTCGAAGAACTCCTCAGCGGAAAGGACTAGGCCATGAAAATCGCCGTCGCGGGAGCAACTGGCCGCATGGGTCGCTGCGTGATTGACCTCGCAGCCCGGGACAACCGTTTCGATGTCGTCGCGGCGATCACGAACCCGCAAGACCCGCGTGCGGGAAGTCGCATCGGCGTCGGCGACCACACGGTTCCGCTAACCACGAAGCTCGAAACCCCCGTTGATGCGCTCATCGAGTTTACCATTGCCGATGGAACGATCCCGATCCTTGCCCAGTGCGAACACCTACAAGTTCCGATGATCATCGGCGCGACGGGTCACAATGAAGAGCAACTCGCGCGAATACAGCAAGGGGCGCACCTGATCCCGATCGTGAAAGCGTCCAACTTTAGCGCTGGCATCCAGACGATTCTCGACTCGATCGGCGGTTTCGTGCGATCGCTGGGCAATGGCTACGACATCGAGGTCGTCGAAACCCATCATCGCAACAAAGTCGATGCGCCGAGCGGAACTGCGTTGACCATTGTGGACGAACTTCTCGACGCGACGGGAAGAACCGGTTGCGACGTGATCTTCGGTCGTCACGGCGAAACAGGCGTTCGTCCAAAGGGTCAAATCGCGGTTCACACGATTCGTCTGGGCGATCAAATCGGAACGCACGAGATTCATCTGAGCGGACACGGCGAGACCATCACCCTCCGCCACGCCGCCCACTCGCGCGAGACCTTCGCCTCCGGCGCGCTACGCGCAGCCGCATGGATCGAAGGGAAAAAACCGGGGTTCTACACGATGCGAGATGTCATTGAGCACAACCGCTAATCTGCCATCGCTCTTGCTGCTCGCAAGGCGTCAGTTCAGCTTCCTGTACTCGCGTGGGAACCGAATCTTGGCACCAGCTGCAACGCCAATCGAATCCAGATGCCCCATAAGCGGCTCGTCGCCAAGTATCAGTATATGCGCATGGACCCGTGACCCATGATGTGTGAGGATTCCCGCGGAGTCCGCCGCAAAGATACCAAAGACAATCCCATGTGTGCGCGTTCGAGATCCACGGTATGGCTGCATCGCAGCACCTGTCTGCCGCGCCTGCATAGGGCAGGTCTTGTTAACGATGTGTAGATCGACGTCAGTGAACTCGCCGGCAAGGAGGAATGGCAGGGGGTTGTTAATGTCTTTGCCCGCTCTGCGAGCAGCACGTATGATCATTTCTTCAAACCCGTCCGCTGAAGTATCTTGCTCGACACTCGACTCGTCCCAGGCGGCCACGTGCGTTGCTACAAAAAGCGTAGCGCTGAACTCTGATGTGGCAACAAGACGCGTTCGTTGCGTTCCGTCCGGTTGCGTCTGTGATACCCATGGCTTGTCATCCAGGATGAGGATTTCGCCTTCGAGTCCTTCCAACGCTCCAACAGCATACGTGCCGCCTGATTTCATAATGTAGTCAAGTGAAGCCCTCGCTTGCGTCTTTCCCTCACGAAGCACGTCATGCATTGATCCCGCCCATTGCAATTGAACGTACAGGGGACTGGATAGACACCCAGTCAGCGCAAACGCTACAATCACAACGAAAAAAATGAGTGGTGGTTTCATGCGAACCGATCTCCTTTAACCAACTTCGCGCTTCTGGAAAAGCGCGACGGCGAGGCCGAGGACTCCGAGCGTGATGAGGCCGACGTAGGCGGTTGCGTATCCGACATACACAAACGGGACCGCCGTCTCAATCGTCCCGACGGTCAGCCCCTCGACAACCCAAAGCGGACCGATGTTGGGTACGAGGTGATAGGCCGAGGCTGACAGCATTGCAGAAACGCCGTCACCGGTATCGTGACCGAACGCATAATCCGAAATAACGCCCAGACCCACAACGCCGGTGCAAATAATGAGTGTCGTTAACTGACCGCATCGGGTCGAAGCGGCGATTGCCACGGAGGCCGTCATCATGACCGCCAGCCAGACGAGATACGTCGCGATGATGACCTGCCCGCCGACGAAGTCGCTCAGGTACGGAATCGACTCCCATTCTTTCCCGAAGAACCCGACTCCGAGCACCGCCAGCGTCAAAAGCGGGGTCACAATCGCCACCGTGATCGTCGAGAAGTGCCTCCCGTAGAAATAATTGCAAAAAGCACCCGCCACGAACGAAATGAAAACCGCCCCGCCGCCAAAAACCCAGACGGGCTGATCCCACGGCGTCGTCGTTGCTTCCATCACGCCATGTCGGACCGCAAGAATGAAAACCAGCGAATTTAGGTAAAAGGCGACCGTTAGAGCGGCAATGAGACCAACAAACTTGCCCACAATGAAGACCGGACGACTGACCGGTTTGGAGATCACGGTCAGGACGGTCTTGTTTTCAATCTCACGGCTGATGACGCCGGTCGCGCTGAATGCTGACAAGAACAATCCGCTCAGCAGCAACGTAGAGAGACCAAGGTCGAGGAGTAGTTTGTTGTCGTCAGAGAGGGTGAACCCCGCGAGGGAGACATTCAGGATCATCAGGAGGGTCGTCGCGAGCAGGATGACGCCGTAAATCGGCTGTCGAACCGTCTCGACGAAGGTATTCAGAGCGAGTGTGTAGAGGCGTTGAAACATCAGTTCCTGCGGCGAATTACGTTGAGGCAATCCAAATTAGAGATACACTGCAATCGGTTGTCTCGGGCGACCCGGAGAATCTGATGCCGGGCGATTGATTCCGGCATCTGGCCGGTCTTGTTCTCCATCACCGTACGCGGCGGCGAGGCGCATGGTTCGGAAAAGCAAACTATCCACGATGGCGGTCGTAAGGCAAGAGAGCGAATACTCGGCTTGGTAGGTCTATAGAAAAATGGCAATAGAACACACAGCGACAGATGGGCGGGCGCGGTTCGTCGCAGCCTTGGGATTCGTCATCCAAACGGCCGCTTGCGGGCTGCTTATTGGGCTGGCGATCTGGCAGGAGTCCGACGCAGTCGCAACATTGGCTCGCTTCGTGGCAGCCGGGATTCCGATCTGGGTCATTCTCTTTCTCGTCTTCAAGCAGTTAACGCGCGTCGCGGCGGAGCAACTTGAGTCGGAAGAACTCAAACGTGCCCAGGCGGCGGGCGCGAGCGAGACGATTTTCGAGCTGGACGACGAAGCCCTGCTCCTTGAGCAAAACAAACTTCGATGGATGATCCGGTTTCTTCTTCCGTCCGTGACGATCATCGTCGCGATTGCCCTTCTTGGCGGGCAGGCGATTGGGTGGAATTGGGCACTGAGCGAAGCCTTTAACGAAGACGCCATTTCTCATGCGAAAGATCCGACGCTATTGATGTGGTTCATCGTGGTGACCGGGTTCGTCTGTTTTGGTGCTTCGAGATGGGCGTCCGGATTATCGCGACTTCCCAACTTCCGCCTAGTGCGTGCCGGTGCGACGTACATGGCTGCCATCGCCGTGGCGTGCTTGCTTCTGGCGATTGCCTTGATGACGAGCGAAAGCTTCCCTTGGACCGAGCCGCTTTTTGCGTACATCGTCCGGGTGGCGATGTTGCTGCTGGGGATCGAGTTCGTAGCGAACTTCATTCTCGACTTCTATCGCCCGCGCGTTCCGGGTGCTGTTCCACGGCCCTCTTTTGATAGCAGGCTTCTCGGGTTAATCGGTGAACCGGGTGGCATCGCCAAGTCGATCGCCGACACGATCAACTATCAGTTTGGCTTTGAGGTCAGCTCGACCTGGTTTTACCAGCTTCTCCAGCGATGTTTGTTCCCGCTGATGGCAGGAACGTGCTTCATCGTCCTCCTTCTTAGCAGTATCGTCATTGTCAACGCGGACGAACAGGTGATCGTCGAGCGATTGGGTCAGCCACTGGGCGACCCGCCGACGATTCTTGATCCCGGGCTTCACTTCAAGTTGCCGTTCCCAGTGGACTTGGTTCAACGAGCACCGGTCCGCCGTATCGAAGAGCTTGTGATCGGCGACGCGACCGAGGATGGCCCGGCGCACGAGGGCGAAGCGATTCTGTGGACTAAGGCGCACAAGTTTGTTCCTGAGTTGATGCTGCTCGTTGGATACACGCCGGGCGAACGATCTGACTCTGAACCGACGCCGATCACCCAGCAACCGACCCCAGCGAAATGGGCGGACGACGATCACGAAGGACGAAGCGTACCGGTTGGGCTGCTCATGGTATCGGTGCCCATTGAATATCGTGTCAAGGACGTTCGCAAGTTCCTTTACAACTACATCGACCCCGAGAAAGTGATGGAGCAGGTCGCGAATCAGTTCCTCTCTGACTACGCAGCGGGTATTGATCTTGACGCGTTGATTGGTCCCAAGCGAACCGAGATAAACAAGCGACTGGAAACAACGTTACAAGAGCGACTTGACTCGTTGGACACGGGGATCGAAATCATCTTCGCAGGACTTCGCGGCGCGCATCCGCCTGCAGAGAACAAAGTCGCCGAATCATTCCTGGAGGTCATCACAGCACAGACGACCAAGGTCGCCACGATCAGCGCAGCCCAAGGCGAGGCACATCGGATTCTAACAACCGTCGCCGGCACAAGCCGAGCGGCGAAAGTGCTTGACGAAGCAATTCTGAAATTCCGCAAGCTCGAAGCGGACAAAAACCCGCCGCCGGATGCGGTTGCGGACGCGAAGCAGCGCGTTGAAGACCTGCTCTTGGGCAACCGTGTAAAGCAAATCGCCGGAATCAGCGGCGAAGCAGCCAAGCAGATCGGCGAAGCACGCGCCCACGCCAGTATGCGTATCGCGGGGGCGGCGGCGAAGGTTCGCGCCTTCTCCGCGGAAGTTGTCGCTTATGAAGCAGCCCCGAATCTCTACGTTCAAAGAAAACTGCTCGAACCCTACGCGGCGATTGGCAGTGTACGAAAGTACATGATCGTTGGCGACCCGACCAACGTCATTATCGAATACGAAACGGAAAAGCAGATCGGTCTTGACAGGATTCTTCAGGACGACACCAACTAGGACAAGGCCGCTCGGCCCACGGACCGACGGGAGTTTGAATTTCATGAAAAACATCGGAACAATACTGGCGGCGATCTTCCTGCTCGGCGTGCTTGGGCTATACATGTGTACGTTTCAAGTGCGCTTCACCGAGGTCGCGATCGTTAAGACGTGGGGCAAGCCCGCCAAGGAGGCGATCACGGAACCGGGACTTGAGTTCAAGTGGCCCGCGCCGATCCAGAGCGTTGTTGTCTACGACAAGCGTATTCGCACGCTTGAGGACAGAACCGAGGAGACGCGCACCGTCGATGGCAAGAACATTCTCCTGACGACGTTTACGTTCTGGCGCATCGGAGACCCCTCGAAGTTTCACACGAATTTCCCCGAAAGCGTTCGCGACGGTGAGAACAAGCTCCAAACGACGATCATGACGCACAAGCAGGCTGTTGTCGGGCAGCGAGCGTTTGAGGCGTTCGTGTCCACAGACCAGAACACACGAAAGCTCCGCGAAATTGAAAAAGAAATCGAGGGGCGTGTCGCCGAAGACGTCACGAAAGACCTCGGCATTGAGATCGTCGGTTTTGGCATTAAGAAACTGGGACTCCCCCAATCCGTTACGAGCGCCATCTTCGACAACATGAAGGCTGGCGAAACCAAGCGCGCGAGAGAGTACATCGCCGAGGGCGACGCGGAGGCTACTAGAATTCAGGCAGAAGCGAAGGCGACAGAGGCTCGCATTCTTGCAGCTGCCGACGGAAAAGTCCGGGAAATCGAAGCGGAGGCAGAAGAACGCGTCAGTGCGTACTACAAGGAATTCAACAAGCACCCGCAGCTACGAATCTTCCTCGACAAGCTCCGGACTGTTCGCGCAGCTTTTAGCCAGCGTACAACGCTTATCCTCGATACAGAACAGCCGCCCTTCGACGTCTTTTCCGACGAAACGAGGAGCAAGGTTCGCCCGGCGAGGACCAACTAGACCGCTCACGAAAGACTACCATGCACCAGCACCACAACCACGACGACGAACACGCCCATCGCAATCTCGATGAGATTGAAGCGCCGCTAGACGCCGCGAATCAATCCCTGGCGGATGCGCTTCGGGCGAGCTTTTCGATTCTCAAGGGGATCATGCTCGTTCTTGTTGTCCTGTATCTCGTCTCAAACGTTCGTCGCATCGATGGCCACGAGCAGGCGCTGTTGATTCGGCTAGGCACGCTCCAGGCAACGGTTCAAGAAGCTGGGCTTGTGAAAGCGCTTCCGTTTCCAATCGACGAAGTCCTCACGCTGCCGACGCAAAAAAGTAACGACCTGACGATCACGAGTCATTCCTTCTTCCGCAGACCGGATGAAATCGGCAAACCGCTCGCATTTATCGCTCGCGGTAACGGCGGACTCAATCCGACGCTCGACGGAGCGTTGCTGACGGCAGATGCCGGGCTGGTCCATACGCAGTGGGAAGTTACCTACAAAATCGACAAGGTCAAGGATTACGTTTCCAACATCGCCAGCGACAAACTTGAAGCGGCGGAATCGCTGATTCAAACGATGGTTGAAAACGCCGGCATTCACATCGCCAGTGGGATGACCTCCGAGGAAGTGATTCGCACAAAGGTGGACGAAGTCCAGTCGCAGATGAGACATCGCGTCAACGCAAGCCTGGACGCCATCGCCAGCGGCATTCGAGTCGAGCGAATTGAAATGGTCGAACCAACGCCTCCGATTCCCGTCCGTGAGGCGTTCGACAATACGCAGCGCGCCGAAAACAATAAACAACAGCGAATCAACAACGCCGAGCAAGCACGAACGAAACTGCTCAATGAAGCGGCGGGCGCAACCTACAAAGAAATCGTCGCAGCCCTCGACAAGGTTGATTCCGGCGCGGACGGGGCACAGGAAACGCTGGACACGCTGCTGATGACTAGGGCCGAGGGCAGAGCAGGGCGAGCGATCAAAGACGCAGGAAGCTATCTCGCGGTCGTGCTCGGACGAATGCAGAGCGACGTCGAACTCTACCGCACGCTTGTCCCGGAGTTTGAACGAGGTCCGGCACTGCTGGTGGGTCGCCTTTGGGAAGACACGCGGCAGAGCATCCTCAACCATCCGGGCGTCATGAAAATCTGGCGTCCGGCGGGCGCAGAGATTCGCCTGAAAATCCCCTATGACCCGAAGCAAGGGCGGGCGGAAGAAGCCCAAGAGCTGTTGAGTGAGGAATTCGATGCGAGTAAATTGAGACCCGAAAGGCTCAGAATCATCGGACCTGAGTTCGACTAGTCGCCAACATTGTGACACCGCGTGACGCTCGCGCCGCCGACGGAAACTGATAATGGTCGAACAACAACTACCGGTCGTTCAAACAGCGGGACTGTGCAAGGTATTCCGCGACTTCTGGCGGCGTCCGCGCGTCGAAGCGGTCAAGGATCTCAATCTGGAGATTCGTCCCGGCGAAGTGTTTGGGTTGCTCGGACCCAACGGATCGGGGAAAACCACAACGATCAAGATGCTGCTCGGATTGCTCTATCCGACGCGAGGGCGAATCTCTCTTTTTGGAAAATCACCATCGGATGTCTCCGTCAAAGCGCGGATCGGCTTCCTGCCCGAAGAATCTTACCTTTACCGGTTCCTGGTCGCTCACGAAACGCTTGACTACTATGGCCGACTCTTTCGACTGCCCGCGCGCGTTCGCAAGGAACGCGCGGACCGCCTTCTGGACATGGTCGGACTTCGCCACGAGGCCAAGCGACCCATCGGCGAATACAGCAAGGGAATGGCCCGGCGCATCGGACTCGCACAAGCCCTCATGAACGACCCGGAGTTCTTGATCCTCGACGAACCCACGTCCGGACTCGATCCCATCGGTGCTCGGCAGATCAAAGACGTCATCCGCGCACTTGGGCGAAAGGGCAAGACGATCCTGCTGTCGAGCCATATGCTGGCTGATGTCGAAGACGTCTGCGACCGCGTGACGATCCTTTACGGCGGTCAGCAGCGTGCGATCGGCGAAGTTGGTGACCTGTTGCGACAACGAGACGTGACGCAGATCACCGCGCCATCGCTCTCGCCCGAGACGCTTGACGAGGTCAAAAAGCTCGTCTCTCGTCTTGATAAACGCGACATTCTTGAAGTCAGCCACCCGCGCGTGAAACTCGAAGACTTCTTCATGAAAATTGTCGAAGAAGCACAGGCAGCCAATATTAAGACGTCGGGCGCAAGACAAGGCGGAGCCGTCCCCGAATTCCTCGAAAAAGCGACAGCGGCAACGACCGATCAAGTCATTGAAGGTTTGGTCGAAGCATCCGCACACAACACTGAACCCGTCGCCGCCATCGCGCAACCCATCATCGACCCCAAAGCTGAAGCGGCGAAGAACGTACTCAACAACCTTCTTGGCGGCGGGGACACCGAAGAAGAAAGCCCGAAAAAAGACGTATCGCAAGAGGCGCCGAAGGAACCCGTCGCACCTGCGCCAAAGGTCGCGGCTGACCAGAGTGTCCTCGACGCACTTATGGGCGATGATGACGGCAAGCCCCCTGCGGAATCAAGCGACAAGTCATGAGCAAGATCTGGGCAATTGCGCGTTTGATGATCGCGGAAGGTCTCCGCATGAAGATCGCACTGGTTTTTCTCGTGCTGATCGCTGCCGTCGTGGTTGGGTTGCCTTTTTCCATTAGCGGAGACAGCTCGCTCACAGGAGCGGTGAAGAGCTTCATGTCGTACGGGTTGAGCGCGACGAGCCTGCTGCTTGCGATGCTCACGATCTTCATGTCGCGGTCTCTCTCGGACGAAATCGTCTCGCAGCAAATCTTTCTCACCGTTACCAAGCCCATCGCACGGTGGCAGTTCGTGTTGGGCAAGTGGGTGGGGATGATGGTCTTGAACTTCGCGTTTCTCGGCGCATCTGCCCTGACGATTTATGGGATGGTCCACTACATCAAAGCAACACACCCGCCGTCGGACAAACGCTACGACGCCAAAGAGCTTGAGAACGAAGTCCTCGTCGCTCGCCACGCGACGCCCGTCACGCTTCCAGACTTCAGCGAAGATGCGGAGCTGGAGTTCGAGCACAATGTCGAGCAGGGTCGCTACGCCAATGCCCCAGATACCTTTGACGCCAAGCGCGAGAAGGAAACCCTGCGTATCAAGCACGAAATGAAGTGGCGCGTGGTCGGGCCCGGAAACGGGCGCGTCTTTGAGTTCGAGAAGATCCTCTGCGATCGCTCGCCGGGTACCTTCGTTCAGCTCCGTTACAAGGCCGAGGTTACTGGCTATCCTCCCGATGAGATTTTTCGTGCGTACTGGGAATTCGGCGATCCTTATAAGAATGTGCCGGTCTATACGACCAAGACTCGGCACATCGTTGCTCGCTTTCACACGATCCGCATACCGGCCGACGCGATCGCGGACGACAACACGCTTCAGGTGCGGTTTTTCAATCAGAACCGCTTCGAGGGCGAACAGCAGTGGGGCAACGTCATGGAGTTCCGCAGTTCCGACCCGCTGGAAATCTTATTCACCGTCGGGTCGTTCGAATGGAATTTTGTTCGCCTGCTTTGCCTGATGATGTTCAAGTTGATGTTCCTTGGTGCGGTGGCACTGCTCTGCACGACTGTTTTTTCGTTTCCCGTTGCCTGTCTTGCGTCGTTTACGGTGTACGTCATCGCAGGGATGCGCTCTTTTATTACCGAGTCGATGGAGCTTGCGTCGAACGATTTTTCGGGCATCTTCGGTTCGGTGTCGGGCTTTTTCCTCCAGTCCTTCACTCACTTTTATAACCTGCTTCACTGGATCATTCCCGACTTCGGTCGATACGACGCGGTCGAACAATTCGTTAGCGGTCGAAGCGTTGGGCTTGCCTGGGTGTTGCAGGGGTTTGGCGATCTTGTTCTCATCAAGACAGTCATTGTGCTGGGACTCGCGATGCTCTTGTTTCATCGGCGCGAAGTGGCGGAGGTTTCGTTCTAGCTCGGATCAGGCACTATTATGTCTCAACCACTACGAACAAAACTTCCAGAGCACCTACTCGCGAGGCGCACCGCGGAGCGACACGAAGGCGTCGTTCAATGGGTCGGGTTCAGCCTGTTCATCCTTGGTCTGGTCGGTGCGGGGTTTCTTCTGACGCCGATGAACGCCATCCGCAAGGAAAAACAGCTCATCATCGACCCGGAAACCATCGGCAAACTCCCACCAGACATCGCGCTACTGGGCAAGCTCGGCACGTTTCGCGCGCTCGCGATCGACTGGGCGTCGATCCGCGCAGAACGCCTCAAAGAAGAAGGCAAAGTGTACGAGGCGATGCAGCTTCACAAGACCATCTGCCTGCTCGCCCCGCGCTTTCCAAGTGTCTGGGCCAACGCTTCATGGAACATGGCTTACAACATCTCCGTGATGCAGTACACGCCCGAAGCCAGGTGGCAATGGGTCAAAAACGGAATCGAAATCCTCCGCGATGAAGGCATCAAATACAACCCCAAAGCCGTCGCACTTTATAAGGAACTCGCCTGGACCTATTGGCATAAAATCGGAGATTACCTCGACGACGAGCACCTCAACTACAAGCGGGCGCTTGCCGTTGAGTTTGAACGCGTCCTGGGTCCGCAGCCCATCGCCCTCACGGCTGAGGACTACTTCGCGTGGTTTCGAAAAATTGTCGATGCACCGCGCGACCTCGAAAAACTTCTCAAAGAGGACTCAGACGTAGGCCAGTTCGTCAAGCGCCTTGAAGTCGAAGGGCTTACGCCCGACGACAGTTTGCTGGACTTCGTCGCACGACACCTCCGCCCCGAACTCGAGCCGCGGCAGCTCATCAATACCGACATCGACACCGAGACCCGGTTCGACCGGCGAATGCGCATCCTCAAAGATGACCAGACCGCCGACACGCGCGACCTGCTACTCTCCACGATTCGCTCCAAGATCCTCCGTGAAAAGTACAAGCTCGACCTGGACTTCTTGATGGAGCTAATGGTCGATCGATACGGGCCACTCGATCTGCGAAATGCCTTTACACACTCGCTCTACTGGTCAGCCCTGGGAGACCGCGAGACCTTTGACAACGCCGGAAACAGCAAGACCGATCAGGTCAACAACGCTCGCTTTATCTTCTTTTCGCTCAACAACCTGACGACGCGAGGCCGCGTCGCCCTCGAACCGAACTTCGACGACCCGTTCGACTCATACATCGAGTTGCTACCGGATACGCGTCTGGTCCCCTATATCTTCAATGAATACATGCGTCTCGGGAAAAAGCATTTCCACGAGCACCCCGCCTACGTCGAAGGCACGCCAGGCCCCAGTTACCTCAACGGTTTTGTCACAAACATGCACAACTGGATTCAGCTTCTATTCTTTGAAGGGGGCGAGGAAAACCGCGAGCAGGCAGAGAACCTTTATCGCTGGCTTCGAAAATACAACCCCCATCCAGACGGTCGCGTGCAAGAAATGTATCTTCAGCCACTTGAAAACTTCGTCATGAGTGGTCTGAGACCGCAAATGGACACGTACCGCGCCGCGTTTGGAATCATCGGAAGCTTCGTGCGACAGGCGCTCAAGTACTACGCACTTGGCGAGATACGTCAGGGGACGACCGCCTTTTTGATGGCGGAGGAATGTTATAAGTTCTGGATGCGCGATACCGAGCAAGACATCAACGATCGTCGCAAGATGGACTCGCCGCGCATTCAATTCCGCGACAATATCGAGACGTTCCTCACGACAATGACGTACAAACCGCTCGCCAAAGCTCGCCTTTGGCGAAACCTTCCCCTTGAGGCGAGGCAGCGAACCTACGACCGAATGCTCCCGACATTTGAAGCGATCTGCAAAGCGCAAGACCCGCCGTGGGACATCGACAAGGCGTTTGCGGAACCGAAAGGGATGGACGAAGCTCGCAAGAAAGGGGTCGATTTTATCGGCAGGCGCAGAGAAGACGTTCAGCAAGGCACCAGGTACAAGAACTAGCGCCGCCGGTGAGCGAGTCGAATCAAGACCATGATCCGCCCGCAGACAAACTCGCGGAATGTTTTCGCGGATAGCGTCTTGAGTCGAAGCATAGGCCCGGCGACCATCTGCCCCTGCAAATCGGGTGCGTGACGAACTTCGTGGAACGCGATGGCATCGGTGACGACTGTCCCCTGCAACTCCATTCGGAACGCGCCGAAGGCGAACTCGAAGTTCAGCTCGCGCCCGCCTTCCAGCAGGTTCGAGGCGTCCATCTGCATTGCGATCCCGCCCTGCCCGTACTTTTCGACCAGCTCAACGAAAGCGGGAACAAGCTCCTTGACGACCTTTTCGCGAAGCGCAAGAAGCGGATCTATCCTCGGCGCGGTTTTCTGAACGCGCTCACGACGCGCACGATCGGCGATCGTAACCAACAATCGGTCGAGATCGTTTTCCGTCGTTTGCTCGATCGGAATCGGAGGCTTAGTCTTCTCGATCAATTCTTGATATTGTGTACGTGATTGTGGCCGGTTCAAGTCACTTCATCCATCTGTCGCGTCGCCCTCAGCACGCACGCCGGACGTCGCAATTACCCAACATACGTTCATAAGCATTTCGGAAACGCTGCGTCGATGCTTAAATCGAAGACTCGGAGACGACAGCGACGCATCATCGCCCCATTCGCGATGCTTGAACGAGCGCGAATAGCGGACCCAATCTCAAGGTCCGGTATCTCGAAGCGTTGACACGTACATTTTCGGTGGATATCATGAGGCGGTTGCTGGATCGGAATCGGAGACAACGCACGGCGCTTCTCCACTCACCCGACCACGAACCAGTTCGCAGTCGTGCTTTTTCTTATTGTCAGCTGATAGACCGTTTGCAACGCGGAGATTCCGTCGTGCCGACCCTCCATGTATTACAGGGTCCAGATAAGGGCCGAACGTACGATACACCGGGCGAACCCGCCGTCATCGGGCGATCGTCCGATCATATCCACCTCTCTGACAACAGTGCTTCGCGCAGACACGCACAGATTCGCCCCAACGACGGACAGTGGATTCTGGAAGACCTCAACAGCTCCAACGGGACTTTCCTCAACGGGCAGCGCGTCGTCTCGCCAACGGTTCTCAAACACGGCGACCAGATCAAAGTGGGCAGCACGTTACTTGTCTTTTCAGGTCAGGAAGAGGTTGAG
The DNA here is from genome assembly GCA_024277835.1 of Planctomycetota bacterium. GTDB lineage: Bacteria > Planctomycetota > Phycisphaerae > UBA1845 > UBA1845 > JAJRUK01. The sequence continues at coordinate 17,034 of JAJRUK010000320.1, forward strand.
GGTTTTAGCGGGACGCAGATGATCCGCGACCTTGTCGATTTCGACATGGCGGGTAGTGCGGGTGGGTCGTCCATCCTCTCCGCGTTTGACGCATCCGAAGACAGCGTCATCCTCCCACCGCCCGAAACGGCAGACGCCGTGGCCGCGTGGAACGTTGTCTATAAGGTCGCCGGTACGATCGGAAACATCGAATCCGTCGAAGCCTTTCTCGAACGCGTGACCGACCTTCTCTTCGACCACATGATCGCGGACGAACTTGTACTCCTCGTATGTGAACCGGGAGAGCAACCCGTCCCACAGGTCATCCGACACCGTACGCCCGAGCGCGGAAAGCGCCCGAAGATCGTCACGTCGAGCACGATCGTCAATCATGTACTCAAAACCAAAGAGGGCGTTCTTTGTGCGAACGCGATGACCGATGACCGCTTTCGCCCCGAGAGTAAGCAGGACAGCATCCACAGACTTGGCCTGCGAAGCGTCATCTGCGTCCCGATCATCGCCGGCAAGGAGATCCACGGCGTCTTCCATCTTGATACGTCCATGTCTCACCACACTTACACGCAGGAACAGCTTCGACTTGCCGTGGCGATCGGGCGACTCGCAGGAATCGCGATCGAAAACAAACGGCTACAAGACTCGCGCGTGGAGACCGAGCGACTCGCAGCGGCCGGTGAAACCGTCGCGTACCTCTCGCATCACATTCGAAACATTTTGCAGGGAATGCAGGGCGGTGCGGACGTGATCGAGGTAGCGATCAAACGACAATCTCTGGAAACCGTCGAGTCTGGCTGGTCGCTCGTGCGGAAAAACCTCGACCGGATTTACCTGCTCGTGCTCAACATGTTGACGTTCAGCAAAGATCGTCAGCCCAGCATCGAAAATATCCAGATCAACGCCATCATCGAAGACGTCCTCGCGCTCATTCAAACCCGCGCGGACGACAAAGGCGTCATGCTCCTGACCGACCTGGAGGAAATGCCCGCGATTCCAATCGACTCAAACGGCATGCATCAGGTCATCCAGAACATCGCCAACAACGCGATCGAAGCAGCCCCCAAAGTCGGTGGCCGCGTGAACATCGTCACCAGGTACTACGCGAAAGACGCGTACGTCGAAATCGCCATCGGCGACAATGGACCGGGCATTCCCGAGGAGGATCGCGATCGGGTGTTCGATGCGTTTCATTCTTCAAAAGGTCAAGGGGGAACGGTACTTGGTCTGGCGGCGGCAAAGAAAATCGTGGCTGAACTCGGCGGCGAGATCGCCATCGTCAGCGGACCAGAAGATGGAACCACGTTTCACGTCAAGCTGCCCGCCGTTCACGTTCACCTCGCCGACAGCGACAAAACCCACGGCCCGGCCGTGATCAAGTCTCGCTCGCTCACCGATGAACCCAAGGCGAGCTAACTGAGCTGAACGATCACCGACTTGGCATGATCGCGATCGACCGCGAAGTCCGCGGGCAAACCAGGCGTCGCGATCACCTTGTATCGCCGGCTCGACAGACCAGCCTTCACCCGATCGCGGAGCATCCTCGGCGACATCTTTCGATGATTCGTACAAACGACCATCTGTCCGCCGTCGCGCAAACACATCGACGCAGAGCGCACCAGATCGGGCAAGTCGTCCGCAATCGAGAAGCGATCGCCCCGCTTTCGGCCATGCGCAAAACTCGGCGGATCGACAATGATCATGTCGAACATGCGATCTTTCTTAGTAGCGCGACGTAGAAAATCAAACGCATCATCTGGGAAAAACGAATGGGCATCCAAGTCGAGATTATTGAGTGCGAAGTTCGTCTTGCCCCATTCCAGCGCGTTCGGGGATAGATCAACATTGACCGTTGACTTCGCACCGCCCGCCGCGGCTGCCACCGAAAACCCGCACGTATACGCAAACAGGTTGAGCACATCCTTTTCGGATGCGTTTTTTCGAACCCAGGTTCGATTGTCGCGCTGATCCAAGAATAAACCCACCGAAAATCCATCGTAAGGTCGGATCGCAAAACGAAGGCCCCGCTCGTTAATTTCGACCTCTCGCGACGTCGCCTTTCCGGCGAAAGGCTTCTCCTCCGTGTGCGATTGCTCGATGTCGTCCGTCACATCCGCTCGACTCTTCACAAACGTCTTGACGTACATCGATCGCGTACCCAACAACTGCCCGTACCAACGCGACATCTTCTTCAGCGTCGCCGGCGGTATGTTGCGATCTTCATGCAAAGCAACAACGAGCACCTTATCAAACCGCTCGACCGTTACACCGGGAAAATCCTCCGCCGCACCACTTAAGAGTCGGTGCGCGTTCGTGTCGCGTTGCATAAACAGCGGCAGGCGGCGAAGCAGCGCCGCGTGTAGTGGTCGCTCGATACACCGATCGCTCTGTAGGATCTCGTCGCTACCCGGCGGCGGTCCGGACGCTCGAACCGAAATCGAACCGCTTGGCCCCTCAAGCATCAACCGCGTCAGGTGCAGCATTGTCCCCTGAGGTGTCGGTCGACGTCCGCCTCGATCGTGCAGCGCGTCGCCCACCAAACGAAGGTCCGCCGAACGGAGCTGCGCACGAAGCAAATGCGTCGTTGGGGCAGTCGTTCGACACCGGACCAACACGCGCGATGGTCCCTGCGCAACGCGCTGTAGCGCCGTCGGATGCTCCGCCTTCTTCGGACGCGAGCGAGATGCCGGGGCTTTCTTTTTCTTTCGCGCCCCGGGGTTTCTCGAATCTTTCTTGAGCTTTTTCCGAGGGTCTTGCTCTGGTGCGCCGCCCACGGTCAACTTCGCACGAGGCATCCTCCCGCGACAAACCGCGAGGTACTCAAACTGCCCCTCGCCCTGCTTCAAACCCGCACGAAGTCGCCGCGCAACGACACCGCTCTTTGCCAAAAGCAACACGCCGGATTCAAAACGACTCAAGCGGTTTACAACATGAAGCGTTTCCGACCCGCGCCGAAGCTCACCGAGAATCTCCACGATACCGGCAGCATCGCCCTCTTCGCTACCGCCGACGTCAACCCCCGCAGGTTTATCCACCGCGAGAACGGAATCATCCTCGAAGAGGGTTGGCACGAGCATATCCACGAGGTCGCGCCGAGTCGGCGTACCTGCTTTCGTTGTCGATCGCGCCGGGGTGCGAGCGGTGCGTTGATTTTTTTTGGGTCGAGTCATGCGTTCCTGACAAAAGTGAGAGCGACGCGATCTTTCACGACGCCCGGGAAAGCGAGAACGCGATTGTGCATTACAACGTATACTCCGGGTGCCACCAGACGGCACGCCAGAAGCGCCTCGGTAAGATTCTGCTTCGCGTCCGTATCGCGAAACTCGAAAGGCCTCATCGCACCGGTCAGCAGGATCGGAATCTCCGCCGCGCCGATTTTGCGATGCAGAAACTCGCCGGTTTGCTCGAGCGTATCCGTCCCATGCGAAATCACGATCGCATCGCAACCGGCGGCTGCTTCATTCACATTTTCAAGTACAAGTTGCCGGTCGGCATCCGTAAATTCCAGCGAATCTTTTGAAAGTACATGACGGTACGAAATCGTCAAATCGGGCAAACGCAGCCCGGCCACAATCTGCTCGATCACGGGCTGTTCGTTATGCAGCTTGCCGTCAAGCTCGTCGAATGTCTTGGCGATCGTCCCGCCGGTCGTAATAATCGTGATATTCATTGCTCAACGTCGCCTCTGCCAAGGCGGGAATCATACGCGCCACCACCCATCGCGCCAACGAGCCGGGCACTAATCCCTCACGCCAACGTCACAATAACTGCTTCGAGCGTTGTCAAACGTGGAACCGTGCCAACTTAGCCACTAGAATGAACTGGAGCGACGACGCTTATAGGACCACCGCATGAAAGCGGAGTCATGAGACCCGGCGCGTCGCGCCGATCGTATAATACACCTGCACCGGCTCGGATGTTGGCCCATTGGCAGACAGCGACCCCGGGCAGGTGATCGAGAGCGGACATGATGGACTGGCAACAACTACGAGATGAGTTCCCCATTACGAGGAACTACAACTTCCAAAACCACGCGGCTGTCGCTCCTTTGAGCTGTCGCGCGGCCGCCGCCGTCCGTGTCTATCTCGAACAGAGCACCGAAGCATCTTATCTTCAGAGCAGCTTCTATAAGCACGCCGACAAAGTAAGAGCACAAGTGGCCGAACTGATCAACGCCAATCCCGATGAAGTTACCTTCTGCAAGAACACCAGCGAAGGCCTCAGCATGGTCGCCAACGGGTTGAGCTTTCGAAGCGGCGATAACATCGTCGGCGCGAACGTCGAGTTCCCGGCGAACGTGTACCCTTGGCTCGCCCTTCGGTCAGCCGGCGTTCAAGTTCGCATGGTCCTGGAAGAAGATGGTCGCATACCGCTTGAGCGCATTATCGAAGCGATCGACAGTCGCACTCGACTCGTCACGATCTCATCCGTGCAGTTCGCAAGCGGTTTCCGAACCGACCTCGCGACACTCGGCGAGTTTTGTCAGAGCAAGGGCGTCTTGCTTTGCGTGGACGCGATTCAGTCGCTTGGCGTGTTTCCGATCGACGTGAAGGGGATGAACATCGACTTCCTCGCGGCTGACGGTCACAAGTGGCTGTGCGGGCCGGAAGGGATCGGTGTCTTCTATGTGAAGAAGGAATTGCAGGGACATCTTCGTCCGACGAACATTGGCTGGATGTCGATGAAAGACCCGTTCGACTTCAACCGCTACCAGTTCGAGTTCGCCGACTCTGCCCGCCGTTATGATAGCGGCAGTTATAACCTCGCGGGGATCTTCGGTTTAGGTGGTGCGATCGAATTGATGCATGAAATAGGCACCGAAACGATCTCGAAGCGTCTGCTGTCGCTAACCGACCGGCTCGTCGAAGGCGTTCGGGCAAAGGGCTATCGCGTCGTCAGTTCGCGAACACCCGCGGAAGCGAGCGGCATTGTCGCGTTCTTCTCTGACGTCCACGACCCGGACCCGATCCGCGTCCATCTGCAAAACGAACACCGCATCGTCATCGCCGTCCGATCAGGTCGACTCCGATCGAGTCCGCACATCTACAACACCGATGCCGAGATCGACCAACTCATCGAAGCCCTGCCGAAGCATTGAGCGTCGTGCCTCTTGTGTAG